>JAGBMX010000007.1 GCA_017634675.1 Selenomonadaceae bacterium
CTCTTTTTCTTTTTTACAAAAAAGAAAAAGAGAAAGAAAGAAATAATTTAAAATAAAACAAAGGTTTTTGAGGAGTCTTTTATGCCGGTAATGGATTATTTGGAATATAACGCTCGCAAGTATAGGGACGAAGTGGCGTTGGTGGAGTTAAATCCCGCAAGGAACGATACAAGACGGGTGTCTTGGAAGGAGTTCAGCTTGATAGAGTCGGATTCGTTTGCGCCGTATCGTCGGGAGATAACTTGGGGAGTGTTTGACGAGAAGGCGAACCGTTGCGCAAATCTCTTGTTGTCAAGGGGGATAAAACGCGGGGATAAAGTCGCTATATTGATGTATAACAGCTTGGAATGGCTGCCGATTTATTTTGGTATACTAAAAATCGGCGCCATTGCGGTGCCGTTTAATTTTCGCTATGATGCGGGAGAGATACTTTACTGCGCCGAGCTTGCGGAGGTTGACGCGATAATATTCGGGCCTGAATTTATCGGGCGTATCGAAACTAACGCGGAGCGACTTTCAAAAGGCAGATTGTTGATTTTTGTGGGGGATAACTGCCCAAGTTTCGCTGAAAGTTATTACTTGATGATAGCGAACGTTTCCGGGGCAAAACCGGATGCGCCGCCAATTACGGAAGATGATTTCGGGGCGATATATTTTTCTTCCGGCACAACTGGATTTCCAAAGGCTATACTACACAAACATCAAAGTTTGACGCAAGCGGCGCAGATGGAGCAAATACACCATCAGACCAAACATGAGGACGTGTTTTTGTGTATACCGCCGCTTTACCATACGGGAGCGAAATTTCACTGGATGGGAAGTCTTGTGGTAGGCTCAAAAGCCGTATTGTTAAAGGGAACGGAACCTGAAACCATAATTTCTGCCGTATCCGAAGAAGGTTGCAGTATAGTATGGCTCTTAGTGCCTTGGGCGCAGGATATCTTGGAAG
Source organism: Selenomonadaceae bacterium (assembly GCA_017634675.1). GTDB lineage: Bacteria > Bacillota > Negativicutes > Selenomonadales > Selenomonadaceae > RGIG9201. Next base: position 950 of record JAGBMX010000007.1, read on the forward strand.
CTATAGAAACCGGCGCGATAAAATTATCCGATTATAACTTAGAGAAATGGCGACTTATGCACATAGGAGCGCAACCCGTACCGCCAAGCCTTATCCGCAACTGGAAAAAATACTTTCCCAACCACGATTACGACACCAATTACGGCTTATCGGAATCAACGGGTCCGGGCTGCGTACATCTCGGCATGGAAAACATCCGCAAAGTCGGCGCTATCGGCGTACCGGGTTATCGTTGGGAGTGCAAAATTGTTGATGTTGCCGGAAACACAGTAAAACAAGGCGAAGTCGGCGAACTTTGCGTTAAAGGTCCCGGAGTTATGACCTGTTACTACAGAAACGAAGAAGCGACCAAAGAAGTTTTAAAGGACGGTTGGCTTTTTACCGGCGATATGGCGCGGCAAGACGACGAGGGCTTTTACTATCTTGTTGACAGGAAAAAAGACGTTATAGTTTCGGGCGGTGAAAATATCTATCCCGTGCAAATCGAAGATTTCCTCCACAAGCATCCGAAAATAAAAGACGTCGCTGTAATAGGCTTGCCCGATAAACGGTTAGGCGAAATCAGCGCAGCCATCATCGAGCTTAAAGAGGGCGAAACCTCTACGGAAGACGAAATCAACAACTACTGTATGGACCTTCCGAGGTACAAACGCCCCAAAAAGATAATTTTCGAGTCCGTCCCCCGAAACGCCACCGGCAAAATAGAAAAACCCGCCCTACGCAAAAAATACGGCGCCGAGTATTTGGTGGCAAAAGAGACTGAGGGGTAAAGGCTGGTTTTTACTTTTCTTTCTTTTCTTTTTTTGTAAAAAAAGAAAAGAAAGAAAATAAACAAAAGAAAGAAAAGAAAAAAACTTTAATAAAGGGTTTGGAGAAAAGTTAAAAGCTTCTGCCTAAATTATAAGTTAGAGGTTGTTAAAGTTTTTTCTTTCTCTTTTTTCTTTGCTTCTTTCTTTTTTCTCTTTCTTTTTTACAAAAAAGAAAGAGAAAAAAGAAAGAAGTATTTTGTCCTTACCATAAATTAAGTTAAATTTTCTTCTTTATCATTTGCGTTAAATCAGCTATACAGCCGGCCCAAGAAAGACCAACGCCGAATCCTGCGAGCATTACCCTTTTTAAACTTTCGGAAGGAGTTTCTTTCAGCACAATATCAATGCCAAAGGGCACGGAACTTGACACTGTGTTGCCAATTTTAGTAATATCGTTGTAAAATGCCATCTTTTCAAGGTGGCATTTTTTTTGTACATGCTCCATCATAAAGCGATTTGCTTGGTGAAATATATAGTAGTCAATATCTTCTCTTGTTAGGTTGGATTTTGTCAGCACATCTTCCACGATGGCGGGGACCGTGCGGAGAGTAAAGTATGAGATAGCCGAGCCATCCATACGCCATTCGTAGTTGGTGCGCATATTTCCGTCCGAATCTGTTTCTATAGTTTCGGGAGTATTTTTATGCATATACTTGCTGCCTCCGGCCGGAATGTATAGTTTATCGTAACGAGAGCCGTCTGTGCCAAAAACAAATGAGTGTAAAAACGGTTCGTTTGATTGAGCGGGCGTAATTAAGGTAGCTGTTGCGCCGTCGCCAAAGAGGGGGCGCATGATGTTGTCCTTCTCGTTTCTGAATTTTGTGCCGACTGTGGCTGTTATAAAGAGAACGTTTGTAGCTATTTCGGCTTCAATTAGTCCCTTAACTACGGAAAGTCCGTATAGATAGCCGGAACATCCCATGGTAATGTCTATCGCCGCTGTATTCATGGAAAGCTTTAATTTATCCTGCACAATGCAAGACGTTGGCGGCATTGGGTAATCTGGATGTTGAGCGCAGACAACTAGATAATCAATATTGTTTCTATCAATATCGTATTCTGTGAAAAGTTTTTCTGCGACTCTGACGCAAAAATCGCTTGAAGTCTCATCGTCTTTTGCCAGATGTCTTTCGTATATTCCAAGTTTTTCCACAAATCGCGCATCCCACATTTCGTTCGTTTCCACCTTTTCAGGAAGATAGACGGAAAGCGCGCGTATCGTTGCATATTTCTTCATATGAACCTCCGTATTATGGTTGGGCTCGCAATCATTTTTTTCTTTCTTTTGTCGAGAAAAAAAGAAAAATTTTAACAAACTTTGTTTTAGTTTCTGCTTGTTATGTTAAATATCCTTCAAAAATTTTTAAAATGGTTAGCAAAACTTGGTAAAACTTAGTGTAAATTTTCTTGCAAAAGTATTTTGAAAATGCTATGATAGTCAAAAAGTCAAACGGAAGTGGAGTGAGTTTATGAGCAACATTGCGGATTTGATTGAAGAGTATATATTAAGGCGGTTGGCGGCGGAAGAAGGCGGTCAGGTGGAACTTCGCCGTACGGATATTGCGGGGGAAATTTCTTGCGCGCCGTCCCAGATAAGTTATGTATTGTCGACTCGCTTTACAAAGGATAAGGGATTTGTGGTTAAATCCCGCAGGGGACTTGGCGGATACATAAAGATATTTCAAATTCCTCTGAAAAATCTCGTTTATCAGGATATGCTGCAAAAAATCACGGTGGATACGGAATTTGTAACGGTGCAATCCATGGTTAGGTATTTGGTGGAGCATCAGATGGTGAGCCACAGAGAGGCGGCTCTTATGATGCAGGTTATCGCCCATATCTTTAATTCGCCTACAATGCCTAAGGAAGAGAGAGTTCGTCTTTTAAAGACCATGTTTTTAACTCTGGAAAATTTTTCGTAGGAGGAATTTTATGCTTTGCGATGTTTGCGGGAAAAAAGAAGCCCATATTCATATAATGGAAGTTACCCCTGAGGGAAAACACGAAAGAAATCTTTGCGAGGATTGCGCAGACAAAGAAGGCTTTTTGGAAGAAGAGGACGGCAGCCCGTTTTCCTTTGCAAATTTTTTAAAGAATATTTTGCCCGTAGCCTTTGAAGAAGCTATGGAAAGCGTTGGGAACAGTTGTCCTAACTGCGGTCTTACGCGTAGGGATATGAGAAGAATCGGTAAATTCGGTTGTCCTTCTTGCTATACGGCTTTTAAAGACAATATTCCAGGCATATTAAAGATTGTGCAAGGAAAAAACGAAAGCCATATCGGAAAAGCGCCGGGGAGTCAAGGAGCGCTTACGCCCAAAAGAGAACTTTCAAGATTAAAGAAAAGTTTGGAATTTGCGATAGCTGAAGAAGCTTATGAAAGAGCCGCAGAGTTACGGGATAAAATAGCGGATATTGAGAGAGAGGTCGGAAAAAAACGTGCAGCCGGATGAAATTTTGAGTATTTCTGGTCCTCCGGGGTGGAAGTTTGGCGGCGAAGAAGGCGATGTAGTCATAAAAAGCGCTGTGTATCTTGCGAGAAATTTTAAGGACTACCGTTTTCCTCACACTGCGAGTCGGGAAGAAGCGAGAGAAGTTGCAGATATTGTATGCGGCGCGGTAAAGCCTCTTTTTCCGGAGGTTGTGAATTTAGATGATTTAACTGCATTGGATATGCAAGTTTTATGCGACAAACGATATATATCGAGATGTTTTATAAAAGATACTCAGGGTAAGCGATTGTTGTTAAAAAACGGCGGAAAAGATTCCGTAGCGGTTAATGAAGAAGATCATGCGCTTATTAGTTTTAAAAACGTAGGATTAAACTTTAGTGGACTCTTGGAAAAAGCCTTTAAAGTCGATGATATGCTTGATGAGTCGGCTGAAATCGCTTACGACGATAATTATGGATATATAACGTCTCTTCCAAGTCGTATGGGAACGGGACTAAGAGCAACGGTGCTCTTGCATTTGCCGGCGCTTTCTTATACGAAAAATATAAAGAATACAACAGATGTTGCGAATAAATTGGGTATGGATTTTGTGCCGCTTTACGGAACAAAAGAAAAAGAATGGCAGGGAAATCTGTTCTTATTGTCGAATCATAAGACCATAGGATTTCCCGAAGAGGATATAATAAAACGAGTGGAGAATTTTGCAAAGGAAATAGCCGCAAGCGAGCGGAGAGGCCGCGAAGCTCTTTTAAGGTATCGCAAGGAAATGACGGCGGATGTGGCGTACCGCGCCATGGGACTTATGGAGCGAGCGAATATGCTTACCGAAAAGGAAGCCCTTGACGGCGTGTCGAAACTTCAGCTTGGGAGCGATTTAGGACTGATAGACAAAATACCGAACGATTTGTTTGGAGCAATTTATACAAAGAGCCGCACCTCGTTTTTAAGGAGCGTTGCGGGAGACGTTGTAAAAGATGTGGATCATTTAAGGGCGGTTGTGGTGACGAGCGCAATCGCTAAGATGGGGAGTGGAACCGATGGCGATGATAGGTCGCGTAAGAAGGCGAACTAAAGGCGAAGAGGAACAGGAGAGCAAAACTCCGTATTTGGATTATTTCGGCAGAAATTTAAACGAATTGGCAAAAGAGGGCAAGATTGACCCCGTTATAGGACGCGCAAAAGAAATAAAGCGGGTAATACAGATTATATCCCGTCGCACAAAGAACAACCCAATATTGGTGGGAGATCCCGGCGTGGGCAAAACAGCCATAGCGGAAGGACTTGCAAGGAAAATTGAGGAAGGCAACGTCCCAAAATTCCTGCTCCATAAAAGGGTGATTTCCCTTTCAATGGCGCTTCTCGTAGCGGGTTCAAAGTACAGGGGCGAATTTGAGGAACGCATACAGGGAATCATGGAGGAAGTGCAAAACGACGACGATGTGATTCTCTTCATAGATGAAATTCATACCTTGATAGGCGCAGGCTCCGCCGAAGGTTCCCTTGATGCGGCGAATATTTTAAAGCCGGCGCTCGCAAGAGGGGAATTACGGGTAATAGGCGCAACGACATACGACGAATACAAAAAGCATTTGGAACGCGATTCGGCTCTTGCTCGTCGTTTCCAGCCTGTTATGGTGAACGAGCCTACCGCGTTGGAAGCCGTTGAAATATTAGAGGGACTTCGCTCGACTTACGAAAAATTCCATAACGCCACATTTGACGACGAGGCGTTAAAAGCGAGCGTTGAGCTTACTCAAAGATACGTTTCCGACAGATTTTTGCCGGATAAAGCGATAGACGTTATAGACGAAGCGGCGGCGATGGTCAGGGTGAAGGATATGCCCAAGCCCAAACGCATGGTTGCCCTTGAAGAACGTTATGATTTGCTTAACAAGGATAAATTAGCTGCGGTAGCGGCGCAGGATTACGAGGGCGCGGCGAAATTAAGGGACGAAGCCATAAAAGTTCGCGCAGATCTTGCGGCGGTTCGCGCCGAATGGGAGGCTGACAGCGGAGAAAAAATCGAAGTCACGGCGGAAGACGTGGCGGAGGTTGTGGCGCTTGCTACCGGCGTTCCCGTTAAAACCATACGAGCAAAGGAATCCGCCAGACTTTTGAAATTGGAAAAGACCTTGGAAGACAGAGTCGTAGGACAACACGAAGCGGTTGAAGCGGTAGCGAAAGCCGTGCGTCGCGGCAGAGCCGGACTTCGCGATCCTAAGCGTCCAATCGGTTCGTTTTTATTTTTGGGACCTACGGGGGTAGGGAAGACGGAGCTTGCAAAATCACTTGCGGCGGCGTTGTTCGGCAGCGAAGATGCGCTGATTCGCTTCGATATGTCCGAGTACATGGAAAAATATTCGGTTTCACGCATGGTGGGCGCGCCTCCCGGATATGTCGGGCACGACGACGGCGGACAGCTTACTGATAAAGTTCGGGCGCATCCTTATTCAATTATCCTCTTAGACGAGATAGAAAAAGCGGATCACGAGGTCTTTAACGTGTTGTTGCAGGTTTTAGACGACGGCAGGTTGACGGACAGCAAGGGACGCACCGTCGATTTTACCAATACGGTTATAATTATGACATCTAACGCGGGGGCGAAATTTTTGAAGCCAACCGCAACCGCTCTCGGGTTCAGTCAGGGAAATTCCGATGAAAAGGATTACGAGCGCAACAAGAGCCGAGTCATGGAAGAAGTCGAGCGGATTTTTGCGCCTGAATTTTTGAACCGCTTGGATGAAATGATTGTCTTTAGGACCCTTGACAAAAAGGAGCTTTCAAAGATTATAGACATTTTATTGAAGGACGTGAAGGCGCGTTTAAAGGAGAAAGGCTTGACACTTAACCTAAGCGCTGGAGTTAAGGATATCCTCATAAAAGAGGGAACGGACAAGAATTACGGCGCAAGACCTTTAAGGCGGGCAATCAGGAGAAAAATCGAGGACGAGCTTGCGACTTTGGTTTTGGAGCAGAAATTCCATGCAGGGGACGCAATTATTGCAAAAAAATCGGGTAAAGAGATAGTTTTTGAAAAGAAGGAAGCTCGTGTCAAAGCGTAATTTCTTGGAACACGAGAATTTTTATTCAAGGCTTAAAAATTACGCTTTAAACTTCTTCTACGCTGTGTTTTGGCTTATTCGCAAGTTTTTTCGCCTTGTGAGGGGAAGATGATATGCCTAAGAAGAAAAAAAGCGTTTACGTATGTCAGGAATGCGGTTACGACACGGTTAAATGGCTGGGCAAATGTCCGGGTTGCGGCGCGTGGAACACTTTGAAGGAAGAGATTGTACCCGATGAAAAATCTCGCTCGCTATCCGTCGGCGTTGGCAACAACTCCAAAGTCGAAAAAATTGGCGATGTTAAAGTAAGCGACTTGCCGAGATTTTCTTCGGGGTCGGGCGAATTTGACAGAGTATTGGGCGGCGGCATTATTCCCGGTTCTTTGACTCTTTTGGTGGGAGATCCCGGAGTCGGAAAATCCACACTTACTCTATCTACGGCGGCAAAGGTCGCAAACGGCGGGAAAAAAGCTCTGTACGCCACGGGGGAAGAGAGCGCGCGACAAGTGAGAATGAGAGCGGACAGGCTAAACGCTATCGCAGATAATTTGTTCGTGGTAAGTGAAACTAACCTTTCTCTCATAGAAAATCATACGGAAAATACGAAACCCGATTTGCTTATTATAGATTCCGTGCAGACAATGTTTCGTCCCGAACTTGAAAGCGCGCCGGGCAGCGTGTCGCAGGTAAGGGAATGCGCCGTGGAACTGCTTAGAATTGCAAAAACCATGGGAATCGCCATTTTTATCATTGGTCATGTAACAAAAGACGGTTCGTTGGCAGGCCCCAGAGTGCTTGAACACATCGTAGACACGGTAATATATTTTGAGGGCGAACGTCACGCTTCCTACCGCGTTCTTCGCGCAGTTAAAAATCGTTTTGGCAGCACAAATGAACTTGGACTCTTTGAGATGCGTGAAACAGGCTTGGAGGACGTGCCGGACGCTTCAAAGATGTTTTTGTCCGAAAGAGTCGGTGATTCGGGAACGGTTGTAATTCCCGTTATGGAAGGCACCCGTCCGCTTTTGGTGGAATTGCAGGCGTTGGCTGCGCAAACGCCATACGTTCCTCCAAGGCGCACGTCGGACGCTATCGACATAAAAAGCCTTCAACTTTTGTTGGCGGTGCTTGAAAAGCGGGTGCGACTGCCCCTTGGAACTTGCGACGTATATGTAAAGGTTGCGGGCGGCATCAAAATTGACGAGCCTGCGGCGGATCTTGGAATTTGCGCCGCCATAGCGTCAAGCTTTTCGTCCCGCCCGCTTAGGGATAAAACCGTTTTATTCGGCGAGGTCGGATTATCCGGTGAGCTTCGCGCCGTGAATCAGGCTGAAAATAGAGTTCGCGAGGCTAAAAGGTTAGGGTTTAAAAATGTGGTTTTGCCTAACAAAAATTTAAAAGATTTAAAAAATGTTTTCAAAGACATAAATTTTTATGGAGCGGATATACTCCGCGATGCGCTGACACTTGCGCTTCCGAGGGAAGGATAATTGTCGATGAAGCTAAACCAAATATTTGCTCTGACCTTTTTTTTGTGCGTATTTTGCAATTCTATTGCATTTGCGGATTCCATCCCAAACGTAACGGCTAAAGGCGCGATTGTGATTGAAGCTACAACGGGACGAGTCATATACGAAAAAAATGCTGACATGAAGTTAATGCCTGCCAGCACGACCAAGATTATGACGGCCGTTTTGACTCTGGAAAACGAACGTCTTACCAAGGAAGCGAACATTTCGCAAAATGTGGCTTTTACGGAAGACCAATATCTTCCACTTCAAGAGGGGGACGTCGTAGACGTTCAAAATTTGCTCTATGGGCTTATGATGGTTTCAGACAACGGCTCAGCCGTTGCGCTTGCCGAACTTATGGACGGGAACACCCGTCGTTTTGCAATGCGCATGAACGAAAAAGCTAATGAAATCGGTTGCGAAAACACCCATTTCGTGACGCCAAACGGACTTCCCGACCCTATGCACTATTCAACCGCAAGGGATATGGCAAAAATTTCGGCTTACGCCATGAAGAACCGCGCATTTAGAAAAATCGTAGCTACCAAAGACGATATTATGATTTGGAACTTCCCCAAGAATAAAACTGCGATTTTGGAAAACACCAATAAATTGCTTTGGCGATTTAAGGGTATTACCGGCATAAAAACAGGTTGGACAAGCATGGCGGGCGGTTGCCTTGCGGCGTCTGCCAAACGGGGTGGAGTGGAACTTATAACGGTAGTTCTTGGCTCAGAAGACGCCGAAATTCGGTTTAACGAAGCTGCGGCGCTTTTAGAATACGGTTTTACCAAGACGCGGATTGAAAAAGGACCCCGCAAGGAAAATATAAAACTAACCGCATGGGTTAGCGGCGGAAAAAGTCATTTGGTTCACATAATGGCGGCTGAAGACATCGTATATCCTTTAATAGACGGCGATAATATAAAGCATTACTCATTGGAATACGTATTGCCGAAAATCGTAAAAGCGCCTATAAAACAAGGAGATAAACAGGGTGAAATAATTTTAAGATACAAAGGAAAAGAAGTGGAACGCATAAACTTGGTGGCTACGGAAGATGTAGCGGGAGGATTCAGCGTTCTTTCGTTTTTTTATGTGGGACTGTTAGAGCTTTTCGGCATGAGGTGATAATTTGAAAGCCATAATAAACGCCAACATAATTGCGCCGGATTTAACGGGAAAGTTTACTGTAAAAGAGAACGGTTGTATTCTCTTTGATGATAAGATACAAGATATTTTTTTTGGAAAGCCCCTTCAATCTCATTCGGAGATGGAGGGGTTTCAAATTATAGACGCAAAAAATAGATTTGTCTCCCCCGGGTTCATAAATATTCATATGCACGGGGTTTTAGGCGCAGATACCATGGATGAAACGGACGACGCTCTTAGCGTAATGGCAAAGGGCGAAGCCTCCATGGGAGTTACGGGATTTCTGCCTACCACAATGACTTACGATATTCCTAGGATTCACCGAGCGCTTGAAAGAGTGCGTAAAGCCGCAAATGAAAAGATAGGCGCAAAAGTGTTGGGTGCGCACATGGAAGGCCCCTTCATAAGTATGGAAAAACGCGGGGCGCAGGGGGCGGATTTTATAAAAAGAGCCGATTTTCACGATATAGAAGAATTTACCGACGTAATAAAAATTATAACTTTAGCCGTTGAGGAAACCAACGAAGAATTTTTCACAAAGGCAAGGGAAAACGGAATATTGCTCTCCCTAGGTCACAGCGTGGCGGATTACGAAACGGCGAAAAATGCCATAACCGAAGGCAAAATTCAACACATAACCCACTTATACAATGGCATGGCGCCGTTTCACCACAGAACACCGGGCATTGTCGGGGCGGCTTTTGACAGCAATGTAAAAGTTGAACTTATCGCCGACAATGTTCATTCTCATCCTATGGCGCAAAGACTTGCGTATAATGTGAAGGGCATCGAAAATATTATATTGATAACGGATTCGATGAGGGCATCTTGTATGGGAGACGGTCTTTCGGAGCTTGGCGGACAGGAAGTAACGGTCAAGGGAAATCTTGCGACTTTAAAGAATGGCGCAATTGCGGGAAGCGTTGTTAAGATGAATAAGGAGATAAAAATTTTCGCCGACAACACCGGAGCGCCTATTGAAAGAGTTATCGAAACGGTTACGAAAAATCCCGCTCTTTCTCTTGGAATCTACGATAAAACAGGTTCGATAGAAGTGGGCAAACGGGCGGATTTGACCATATTTGACGAAGAATTGGAAATTTTTGCGACTGTCGTTGAAGGGGAAATTGTGTTTAATAGTGATCTAGCGATGTGATTTTTCTTTTGAAAATAAGTAATTTATTCTATAGATTTTCTTTGTATTATAACAAGACTAGATGTCCCCCACCTCTTAGGTGGGGGTCTATATCGGAAGAAAGGCGGGAGTTTAAATTTCCCGCCTCTCGGACGTCTTGTTGAAATGCTGACATATGTATTTTTTTCTTCTGGCGAAGAAAAAACTTGAATTAAGGCATTTTAAAGGAAATTTTGATTATTATGCGTTCTATGATACGATGATTAATAAACATTTTTCATTTTAAACGAATATAAAGAGCAGAAATAATTCATTGTGAGAAATTTTTAAAAAAATTTTATAAAAAAGGATTTGAAAAAATTTTATAGAATTTTAATATTTGGAATGGTGTTATGAAAAATATGCTCTTAAGAAAATAATTCGTTGGAAAATCAAAAAAACTGTTGAAGATTCAGTAAGTTTACTTTCAAGTTAAACGTTTTCATTTCAAAAAAAATATATGGAGGGAAGAGAATGTCAAAAGTTATAGGAATTGACTTGGGTACCACAAATTCCTGCGTAGCCGTTGTGGAAGGCGGTGAAGCAACGGTTATCACAAATCCCGAGGGCGGTCGTACAACTCCTTCCGTGGTGGGTTTTAAGAAAAACGGCGAGCGGCTTATTGGTCAGCTTGCAAGAAGACAGGCCGTGTCCAACCCTGATCGCACGGTAGAGTTTATCAAGCGTCACATGGGAGAAGCCGGTTACAAAGTTAATATTGGCGATAAATCATATACGCCGCCTGAAATTTCCGCCATGATTTTGCAAAAATTAAAGGCGGATGCGGAAAGTTTTTTGGGTGAGACCGTAACTCAGGCCGTAATTACGGTGCCTGCGTATTTTAATGACGGACAAAGGCAAGCTACGAAGGATGCCGGGAAAATAGCGGGGCTTGAAGTGCTTCGCATTATAAATGAACCTACCGCCGCGGCGCTTGCTTACGGGCTTAATAAGGACAGCGACGAAAAAATATTGGTCTTTGACTTAGGCGGCGGCACATTTGACGTAACGATTTTGGAACTCAGCGATAATGTGTTTGAAGTGCTTTCCACAAGCGGCGATACAAAACTTGGCGGTTACGATTTCGATAGAGCGATTTTTAATTGGCTTGTTGAGGATTTCAAAAAAGAAAACGACATAGATTTATCCAAAGATCCGATGGCGGCGCAACGTCTTATGGAAGCGGCGGAAAAAGCCAAAATAGAGCTTTCCAATATGCAAGAAACCAGCATTAACCTTCCGTTTATCGCAGTTGATGCCGACGGACCTAAGAATTTAGATGTGTCTTTAACCAGGGCGAAGTTCGACGCTCTTACCGAAGATTTAGTGGCTCGCACAATGGGACCCGTTGAGCAGGCAATGAAAGACGCAAACGTAACAGCGAAAGACATTGACAAGGTTATATTGGTTGGCGGTTCTTCAAGAATCCCGGCTGTACAAGCTTCTATTAAGAAATTTGTGGATAAGGAGCCTTCCAAGAGCATTAATCCCGATGAATGTGTGGCGACGGGGGCGGCGCTTCAAGGCGGTGTGCTTGCGGGAGAAGTTAAAACCGATTTAACGCTTTTAGACGTTACGAGTTTGTCTTTAGGTATTGAAACTGCGGGCGGCGTGTTTACCGTGCTAATTCCTAGGAATACGACAATTCCTTGTACGGAAAGTCAAGAATTTTCAACGGCCGTTGACAATCAATCCTCTGTTGAAGTTCATGTTTTGCAGGGCGAACGTAAAATGGCTGCAGACAATATGAGCATGGGTAAATTTACCCTTACGGATATTCCGCCTGCGCCTAGAAGAGTGCCTCGCATTAAAGTTACGTTTGATATAGACGCGGACGGTATTGTTAAAGTTTCCGCCAAGGATATGGGAACGGGACGGGAACAGAAAATCGTTATCAAATCCGACAGTGGCATGAGTAAGGACGATATAAACAGGATGGTGGCAGAGGCTGCCGCTCATGCGGAAGAGGATAAGAAGCGTCAGGAAACCGTTGAAATTAAAAATAAGGCGGACGCTTTGTTGTATCAAGCTGAAAAGAGTTTGGACGATTTGGGTGAAAAGGCGGGCGCAGAGCTTTCCGGTAAAGTTAAGGCGGCGATAGATAAATTAAGGACGGCGATAGAAGGCGGCGATGGCGATTCTATTACCAAGGCGGTTGCGGAACTTAAAGATCCGCTTTACGAGATGACGACGGCGGCTTATAGAGAAGACGATGCGCCTAAGGCAGAGCAACCTGCCGAAAACGCCGAGACGCAGACCGAAGAATGATGGGTAGAAAAATAGTGAAGTCAATCGCAAAAATCTCCGTCTTTCTCATTATTCTCGCAACGATAATTCTATCTTCCTCCGGCGAAGGATTATGCAGGGAATATGTTTTTTTGCTGGACAGGAGTTATTCGATGAACGACTCCGACCCTCGTAAACAAGCGATGGTTGCGATAAAATCCATGCTTGGCTTTTTAAAGGAAGAAGACAAAGCGGCGGTATATGCTTTCGGTACAGATGTAGAAGAGTTATATCCTTTGTCGTTTATTAAAAATCAACCTGTCTTTAATGAAATAACCTATGCGGGTTACACGAATACCGGTGAAGCGGCTAAGAGAGCGCTTGAAGTTCTAAAAACCGAAAGCGATCCTAAAAAAAGCGTGGTTATCGTAACCGATGGGGAAATAATGATGCCCACAAAGGAGGGTACTCTTGTTTCCGCGCAAGAATTTGCCGCAGCAATGGAGGGGTTTTCAAGGGAAAAAATTCCCGTGTACATCTTTGCTCTTCCAATGGAGAAAGAGGAGGCATATTACTCCATATATAGCGGTTACGCTAAGTCTATTCCCGTAACGGAAGCGAATTTGGTTGTAAAAGCCGAAGAATTTATGCGTAATGAGGTAAAAGAACCGGAGCCTGCGCCCGTCCCTTATACCGAAAAAGTTAAAGAGGAAGTAAGCGTACTGCCGTATGCATTGGTTGCGGTAGTTTTAGGAATCTTAGCGATTTGGTCATGGCGTAAATTAGGAGATTGCGGTTCGAGCAATGCTCTTTACAGCGGAAAACTGGTTGTCCGTGTAGCGGGGGATGAATTTAAGCCTTATGTGTACGACTTATTGCGTCATGGCGGCGAAAAATTGACCCTTTCGGGGATTTTGAAAAATTTAGGCGTTTTTGCCGATTTTGAAGGTTCGGAGAAACTGGTTTTTACTCCTTCCGAAAGTGGCGTGTATCTTTTTAACGGTTCAAATGCGACGGTGACAAAAAAAGGCGATATATTGCTAAAAGGAGAAAGGTTCGAGGTGTTGTCGAACGAACGCGTGCATATAGCTTTTGAAGAAAATGAAGTCGATTTAATCTATAAAACCTTAAAACCAAATTAAAAATCAAAAGTTATTAAAGTTTTTTCTTTTCTCTTTTTCTTTGTTACTTTCTTTTTCTCTTTTCTTTTTTAAAAAAAAGAAAAGAGAAAAAGAAAGTAAGAACTGACAGGTAAAACATAACTATGATAAGGAGTGATTTTGTTTGGCTAAGATAATCGAGCAGACGAATGGGACGATGCTTTTTGAGGAGATTAATCCGGAAAAACTTGATTTGCTCACGATGATAGGCGACGTTAAGTCTGACGACAGTTTATCGGACGAAAAGATTAAGGAGATTTTGGAGACGCTTTGCGTATCAAGTTTTGATGAGTTTATCCAAAAGTTTGACCCCGTGGTTTATTCTTTTTACAACGCCAACAACCAGAAGGTTATGTATACGTTGAAAAAACCTGAGGGCATACCCGACGATCTTTTGACTGAAATTCATCTGAATCTTTACAACGATTTTTTGCGTATGCTCTTGACTCTTGTGGATACAAAGCGCTCTCAGGGGCTTTTGAATGTTGATTTTAAATTTGAGAACTTGACAGATTTGATTTCGCCCCGTAAGGTTATGGACGATATCAAGCAGAACCGCAAGGAACTTCGCTATGTTTATTCTCAGTATGTACAGCTTGATGATGAAGATCCAAAAAAACTTGATATCGGCGATAAATTGAATGTCATGATGGAAGAGGCCAGCGTAAACTACAATAATATTATGGCTATGCTTCCTTTGGCTATAGAGGATATCAAGACTCGTTTGCTTTTGACCTCCGGCGGCGACGGTAAGGGCGATACCCCTCTGGCATTAGGCGTTTTGACCATGGGCGAAGAAGGCGAGCTTAAGGTTATCGAAGCTCCCAAGAAAGAGGAGAGTACTGCGCTTGTCACTCTTGACGACAAAGTGAACGAGGGATTAATCGAGGTTATAGGTGAGGATTATGAGGCGTTAAACGAGGAGAATCACAACGATTACGTTAAATCTCTCGTGGTGCGTACATTCTGCCCGCTTCCCTCCACCATGGTATCGGAGATTGACGTTTCCAAAGAGATTGACAATTACAATTCTTATTTGCAGTTTTATAAGGATGCTAAGGACGATTTCATCAAGACGGTTAAACCATTGATAGAAAAAATCTTAGGCGTGCGTCTGTTCTTTGAGCAATATCCTGCTAAACTTCGCGGCATGAAGCCTACCCTTCTTATCACCAACATTTCCAATGAGATGATGGCGAAAAGTCCCAATATTCCTCGGTTGGTTGCGTATTTAAATACCGTAAATAACAAGAACGACTTTTCCCATACAATATGGTACGGTATTTTCCCGTCGGTTGCGCTTTCCGCTACAAGTGGCGCAAAGCTTACGAGAGAGCGTTTTAAAGGCAACAAAACTCCCACCAATACAAATACGAATACCATCGAATCTTTGTCAATGCTGATGGGCGTGCTTGAACAGTTCCGCGTACAGTGTTTCTTTAGCTTTGAGTCAAGCGATAAGAATACGTTTAATACGGTGTCTACTCTTGGCATAGATAAATATGTGGATCGTTGCCAATCACTTATGAATAAGTCCTATAGCGAATTTGCGATACCGTGTTTCCCTAACTTTACGGTTATTCCAAAGGATAAATCCGGGGTTACGCTTGATTCTAAGATGACGCTTAACGAAAACAATCTCGCGGAGATATCTAAGGCTAAAGAAGATATTATGAAACTTTGGATAGACGGCGTATATGTGGGAGCAGCGTATGTTGCGGCGGGGATTGTTGCGGCTTATCAATGTCCGGAATATCTTAAATTCATATTTAAGAGGAATGTTGATACAGAGCTTCCCGGTGTGCGTTTTGATCTTGAATCCGACGATAACGCTTTGCAAGTCTACACGACTCTAGCTAAAGAAATTACGGGATTTACGGGTTCCGTTAAGGAGAGCATTAATAAAAAGGCTTTCGGATTTGTGTTCTCCTCGGAAAATGCCAGCTTCAACGGGCTTCCCATTACAAATGTTATGATTTATAAATCTCGTAACCTTTTGTATGATGAGAGTTTGGGAGTTTTCGAGCCCATTTACAAGACGCAGGTTACGACGTATATTCAGCGTATTTTGAGAAATCTCACCGGCGATTATAAAGAGGATAGATTGATTAGATTCTTCAGCACGAATCCTGCCAGCCAGAAGAGCAAGTGGATGAACAAGGTAGGTTGTGTCAACGCCATTATCGGCGTGGGCGACGATCTTGGATATGCAATAGATGCAGAGAACGGTATCTGCGATCTTTCAATTATATTTAACGGCAATTCCAAGAATATGGAGATTGAGATTAATCGCACAACTTCGTCGACTCATGTGTGATTTTGTTGTGGGAATGAGGTATAGTAAACGCCAAAAATGTTTTTACTTACCTTTGCCTCCCCGCCCTTCGGGCGGGGAGGCAAAACACAAAACTTATTGTCGTTGACTGTAGTAATTTTAACATAGTTAGAGAGGAGATGTTTGTATGGGATTTCGTTTGAATGTAGACGGTGAAAAGAAGATTGAGTTCGGTGAGACAGTGTTGACCGGCGTTCAATTTTTATCCAATACTCCCAGCGGATCTAAGGGAGCGGGAAGAGGTCGCGACGGTCTTAACTTAAAGGAGATTGATTACAATACGCCGGGTTCAGGCAATGCGCGCGCCACAGATATTGGTCTTGGCGTTAAAATCTGGGGAAGAATTAATTTTTCCTTAAAGGCGGAGCTCGAAGACGCTACGGTTACTCTTGCGAACTGGGCGCTTCAAGATTCAAGCGTTGAAGCGGCGTATCGAAAGGCTACTGTTCAAGTGGTGGCGTCAGGGCAGGTTGTTCGCGAATATACGATGCCTAACGCCTTTATTGTGGAATATTCCGAAGATCTGGATGATGAAACGGGCGTAGGACATTTCTATGTACACTTAAGGCAGAAGAAAGACCTTAACGCCAAAGTAGAGCTTAAGGGCGGTTTCGAAGTAGGTAAATAATTGAAAGGAGGTTTTAAGTATGTCTTTCAAAGTTGAAATAAAGGATCCTGCAATCACTATTGAAGAAGAATGCACCCAAAGAGTGGAGTTTCGTACGGATATTCCCTTAGACAGCAGCGCAAGAACCAAAGACGTTGGCGTTACCATGATTATAACCGGCAAGATTTTGTCCGATTCGGCGGAAGTTGGTAAACCTGCGGACAGCACCAGCAAACTTCTTGAGTGGTCTAAAGTTCCGGCGGAACAAAAGGAAGCCTATAAAAGTGTGGTTGTGACGGTAAAATCCGGCGGTATCAGTACAAGAAAATATGAATTGCCCAACGCTTTTGTCGTTGATTATTTTGAAGACTTTAATAACCAAGAGGGTGGAGGCTCGTTTACATTGGTGTTGAAACAGAGAAAGAATAAGTTAAAAGACGTTAAGGTAACGGGCGGTTTTGCTGAGTAAGATGAGAGATATAGGGAAAGGCTTTGCAGTCTTTCCCTATAGGGTTTTTTAAACGGGGGCAGGGCAAGTGAATCACTACGAAGTATTGGAAGTAGCGAAAACCGCTACTCAAAAGGAAATAAAGAAAGCCTATTATCGCCTTGCCAAACTCTATCATCCGGATCACAACAAGGATAATCCCGAGGCGGAAGCTAAGTTTAAAGCCGTGGGCGAAGCGTACAAGATACTTTCAAATGAAAATTCCCGAGCGGTTTATGACTCGGAACTTGCGGGCGGCGGGAAAAAAGCGGAACAGTCGCAGGTAAAACAATCTGCGGCAGGGGCGAGGATACCCAAAACAAAAGAAAAACACGCTACCGTGACGCCTGAGATGAATTTTGAACGTTTAAATGAAAGTTTCGCAAGCTTTTTCGGGTTTAACCCTAAGAGTAAAGAGGTTACGGATGAGACGAAACTTAATTCTTTTGTGCCTAAGGAGAGAAAAAAGAATCCTCTAGACACTACGGAAATGTTTGAAGCGTTCATGGGATTTAAGAAGTGAGGCGAATCTTATGGGGCAAAAAAATATATTTACTGTTTTGATAGGCGTTTTGGGAATAATTTTTGCTATTACCGCGGCTTATAGCGACATGAGCCTACTTCTTAAATTCATGTTGGGACTTGTGGGTTCTTGCGTCTTTCTTTGGGCGGCGCTGACTCTTTATTTTGCTTATAGAAGACGAGACGCTTACGATGACGAAGATGATTTTTCAGGGAAATATTTGGGACGAATTACCAGGTTGGAACTTTTAAGCGAAGAAAATACCGTTATCAGAGCTTTTGATTTATATAACAAAACCGGACTTGTAATAGGTAAGGATTACGGTGAAAATCAGGTGGATATAAATTTGGCGGATACAGATTATTCCACTTTAATAGATGTTCACACCGCAGTTTTAAATTACGCCAAAGGCGATTGGTACGTTGAGGATTTGAACAGCAAAAACGGAATTGCGGTACAAAAGAAAAAGGACGGCAGAAAATACCGCATAAGCTCGGGCGAACCGTGTAAGTTAGAATACGGGGATATAGTCTTAATAGGCATGAGTCGCCTTAGAATTTGTTGACGAGAGGGGAAGGATTTATGAATGGTTTAGTGCGTTGCCAAAACGGGCATCTTTTCAGTTCCCGCCGTTATGGAACGGTGTGCCCGTATTGCAACATTGAGACGAACACCAAGGAACGTCAGGAAGTTCAAGTTCCGGAAGTAGATGTGGAATCTCTCGTTATGAGTAAGATTCAGCCTGTATGCGGTTGGATTGTGTGCATTGAAGGACCAAGACAAGGTAAGGATTATAAAATTCACGAGGGTAAGAATTTTGTGGGTCGCGCAGATGATATGGATATTCAGATTTTGGGCGACAACAAGATAAATAGACGTAATCATGCGATTTTGGTCTACGATCCGAAAAAACATGAAACCGTGTTATTGCCGGGAGACAGTAACGGTATCGTGTATCACAATGATAACGCCGTTTACGTACCTGTAGTGCTTAGCGTTTATGATGTTATAGAATTAGGAGACAGTAAATTTCTGTTCATTCCCTTTTGCGGCGAGCATTTCCGTTGGGAGGACAGTCCAAAGAGCGATACCAAGGAAACTTCGCTTGAAGCGAGTCTTACGGGGCGATAAGAATGTATGATGCGATACTTGTCTTAGTTGCGGTTTTAATTGCTTTTTTTCTCTATAAACGTTCGCATTTAAACGGTTTGACGGGTTTGTCAAATCCTATAGGCAGCGCAGCGACGATTGGCGAAAGGGCAATACAGGCGGATTGTTCCGGCAGCGCTCTTGGCGATTGCGGCGCTATATTGGTTATAGCGGACGGCAAAGGTAGAGGTAACGACGCCAAAATTGCCGCAAAACTTGCGGTTGACACTTTTTTGGACTTATACGGCGATTATCAGTTTTTTGATAAACCCCAATATTATTTTCAAAGGGCGTTCCGTCTTGCCAATCAAAAGATTTTAAATGTTTTGCAAGATGGAGCGGGAGCGTCTGCCGGCGTAGTTTTGATAAATAATAGTATGATGTATTACGCTCTTGTTGGTAGTGTTCAAGTGGCGGTTTATCGTGGTGGAAATTTGGTGCCGGTGTCTGAAGGTCAAACCGTTGATATGCTCGCTCGTCGCGCTTTCAAGGCGGGACGAATACAGCGGGAGACCGCCATTTCTTTGTTAAAGGAAGAACGGGCGTTTAATACTTTGGGGCAAGACGGTTTTCATGATATAGAATTTTTCAGCAAGCCCTTGACTTTGGAAAAGGGCGATGTTGCAGTTTTAATGACTGACGGAGTTTTTCACGCTTTAAAATGGCGGGAAATTGAAGACGCTATAAAGAAAAGCGGTTCGCCAACGGATATTGCGGAGAGGATAACCAAGGCCGCAGAAAAAAGCGATGCGACGGATAAAGATAACGCAAGCGTTATCCTGTATATGAACTGAGGTTGACCGATGTGAAGAAATCAAACAGCGAATTTAAAACGGCGTTTGTGTCGGAAGCCGGCGGGGAACTTGCCAACAACGATTATTTTGCTTATATAGAGCTTGACGATTACGCTTGCTATTGCCTCGCCACGGGAATAACGGATTTTAAGGAAACTCCCGCCGCTCAGATTGCCGTCGAAAGTTTTTTGATGCGTTTTCAAGATAATCCTACCATGAGTCGCGGTTCGTTAGTTCGTTATTTGGAAGAAGTAAACAACGAACTCCTAAGGGGAGCAAAAAATCCGGAGCGTTTAAAAGCTTCGGTTCTCGTGATAGTCTCTGATTACGAAAAAATTCGCTATATGGAAGCGGGCAACATTCGTCTTAGAATGTATCGTCAAGGCAAAAAAATCGTTAATTCAAGGGATATGTCCTTAGCGGGAGATTTGGTTGCAAATAATGAAACGGACACCGTTTTAGACAAGCATGAGGAGCGGCATAATCTTTACGCCTACTTGGGAAAAGACGGCTCTTTTTCGCCTTATGTTTCCGATAAAGTAAAACTTGCGGATGGGGATATTTTGGCGTTTTACACGTCGGGTATCTGGGAGAATGTGGACGAAGGAGAGATAGACGATATTTTTAATGAGGCCGGCAACGAGCCTCAAGAATCGGTGGATGCAATCGAAGATTTGCTCCTTTCGCGTCAACCGGATAAATTGACGAGTTATACGGCTGCGGCCCTTTTTATCAACAAATACTATCGCGATCCTGAATGGGAAAAAAGACGCGCTAGGTACATAAAAATTGCAATTATAGTTTTTATTATCTTATTGTTGTTAATCATCATCGGGTATATAATTTATCATTTTCATCAAAATAAAGTGGAAGATTTAAAACGAGCCGAAGATGAGACAATCGAATATATAAGAGCTGGAAATTTTGTCAGAGCGAAGGAGAGCGCAGAAACGGCGCAGCAACTGGCGCAGGATTTGCGTTATTTCGACGATGAGAAAATTTTAAGAAATTATTTAATGGTAATAGATGGTATTGCCGCCGGCGATGAAGCGTTTAAATTAAAGGATTATACCTCGGCATTTATTTTGTACAACACAGCCTTAGATAACACAAAGAACGCCGACAATTTAGGCGAAAACTACTTAAGGCAAAAGATAAGCCAGACTGAAGAGTATTTGTTTGTGACTGATTTTATAAACCTAGGTTACAAAGCTATGGACGCAGGAGATCTGACAAAAGCGGAGTCGGTTTTTTATATGGCTAGGGAAAAAGCCGGTGCTCTTCACGACGAAGGTGGCAGACACGCCGCTATGGATGCGCTTGATTCTCTTTACGATAAAAAAGCTAAGATGAAAGCCGATGGAGAAGCTAAAATCAAAGAAGCAGGCGCCAAAGGCGTTGCGGACGCTATGAAAAAAGGCGACGCATTGATGGAACAAGGCGATATTGAAGGCGCGGAAAAAGCTTATTTAGAAGCACGCGCCATAGCAAATGCCAGCGGCGACAGGGCGGCTCGAGCGGAAGCGGGAAATTCTTTACAGGACGTGCATAAAGCTAAAACTGAAAAGAAAATGGAAGAGCAGAAATCTTTGGACGATAAGAACGCTATATACGCTCTCGCTACAGATGCGCTAAAAAACGGCGACAAGGCTTTTACTTCCGGGGATTACATAAGCGCGCAGATTTACTATCAAACGGCTACGGAGAAATTTACGGCTTTAGGCGAAAAGAAGGAAGTTGAGCAAATTTCCGTAAAACTATCCCTTGTCGGGGAGAAACTAAACGAATCTCAAGCTACGGCAAACAACGCAAAAAAAGCGGAGGAAGACGCGAGGAACCGTTATGCGGGAAAAGATTATCAAGGCGCAAGGGAAGCCGCCATGCGCGCGAAAGAACTTTATATCCTCATGAGCAACAAGGTTAAAGCGGACGAAATGACGACACTGATAGAAACCATAGATATGGATTCCGTAATTGATAAGAATATGTATTAAAGCGGGTGAAATTTATGCAAAAGCTCGGGTTTGTCTTAAACAGGAACGGATTAGAAAAGAGCGCAAAGGAAAAGAAGCGTTATTATCGTCGCGATTTAGAGCTTATGACGGTATTAGAGCTTAGAGAAATAGCCCGTCGCGAAAACATAATTTCAGGGATTATAAATCCTTTGCAAAAAGATCTTTTAATCGACACAATTCTTCGATATAGGGGAGCGGATGCTGCTCTTCTCATAAAAGAATATCGGGAAGAAGATTACGAGGTGTTGACGGAAGCGGTATTAAGAGCATCTTTTAGAAAAAAGGAAGAGGTTTCTGTTGAGGCCAGCGCGCGCATTACTCTTTATCAAGGGCTTGCTGCCGATTATTACGATGAAATTACGACAAGTTTTGTCCCCGAATTTATTGATACCAACGCTTTTTTGATTGACAGCGAGCAAAATTTGTGCGCCGTGTTTAATGTGAAGGCAAGACCCGGGGATACGAGCAGATTATATCTTATAAAATCTGCGGCGCTTCCCGCTCGTGAAGCGCCCATTAAAAGATATTTTCTTATATTCTTTGAACGGCAGTATTCAGATGATTTTTATCGTTTTTATAACGGTGAAATTACGAGACTTTCCAAAAGTATTCCGGCCGTTTTTGAGGAGCTTTTGGATTTTAACGTAAAAACTCCTGATGTATTAAAGATGCCTGCCGCTATAGATTTCGGTTCGGTGAATACCGTTGCGGGCGTGCTTGATACAAGAGAAATTCGCGGGGAAACTCCGAAGTTTTTCGATGATGATACAATTTACGCTTGTTTTTACGACCAACACTCAAGAGCGACAAATGTTGTGCCGAGTATTGTTGGGGTGGTGTCCCTCGAAAATCCCGAAAAACCCAAATATTGCTTCGGTTACGATGCAATTGAGGAGTCGTTAAATCATATCGACGAGGGCTTTTGTATATTTTACGATATGAAACGTTGGGTGGCCGATTCCGAAAAAGAGGAGGAGTTGACTGACATTCAAGGTCGGCGTGTCTTTGTGAAACGTAAGGATATTTTGCGGGAATTTTTCCTATATGTAATTCACTCCTTGGAAAACCGTATAAAATGTCATATCAAAAGTTTACATTTGCCTTCTCCCGTCAAGCAGAAAGAGAAGTTTCAGCGACTTTTTCGAGAAATTTTGCCGGAATACGTCATAGAACAACGGGATATGATTGACGAGGGTGTGTCTGTGTTATACAACACTATCAGCGAAATGATCGAAAGTAAGACTGTGCCGGACAATAAAAAATTGAGCGCTCTTATTATTGACTGCGGCGGCGGTACCATAGATATTTCCTCCTGCTCTTTTAAGGTGGAAGACAAGCGTGTTGCGTATAAAATTGATATTGAGACGGGTTATGAAAACGGCAGTACGGATTTTGGCGGCAATAATCTCACCATGAGGATTTTGCAATTTTTAAAATTGCGTCTGGTAGAAGCTATGTATAGGGATTATTTGGAAAGGTTAAACGATAATTCTTATCAGGCCAGACGCAGTTTTTACGGAGAAAAATCAGCATTTGACGAATATGATAGGGAAGTTGCGGAAACTATTCCGCCTCTTTCGTCTTTGATGCGAAATTTTGATCGCGAGATTTTTCGCTACGTTGATAAAAATGGTGCGGAGAGTATATATAAGGACTTTGAAGAGGCTTACGCCATAGCTGAAACAATTCTGCCGACTAAGTTTAAGAATTGGGAAAAGAAAAATCGCGACGAATATTTTTGGGTGAGAAATAATTTTTATTTTCTCTTTCAATGCGCCGAACAAATAAAAAAAGTTTTTTATGAAGACGGTTTTGTATTAAAAGCGCAGCTGTCATCGGAAA
The DNA here is from genome assembly GCA_017634675.1 of Selenomonadaceae bacterium. GTDB lineage: Bacteria > Bacillota > Negativicutes > Selenomonadales > Selenomonadaceae > RGIG9201. Next base: position 24,247 of record JAGBMX010000007.1, read on the forward strand.
ATGCGAAGTTAGATTTCAAGAATGCGCATGAAAGGGATTTTGAGGGCGCTGTAAAAATTCCGATAAATAAATGGAAACTTCGAGTGCAAAACAGAAATGGGCTTTACATTCTCACGGAAATGCCGGAAATTTCATTTAGCAAGTTTGAGATAAATCTGCTCTTAACCCCGGATATATACGGAGCTGTGCATCGTTTTATGAATCCGCTGTATGAAAGCGGTGAACTTGACGAATACAACATTATAAGATTAAGTGGTCAGTCTTGTAAAATCGGAATATTCCGTTCGTCGTTAAATGAGTTTGTGCCGGGCAAGATTATCAAATCCAGGCGAGAAACTGATTTAAAAAACAAAAACAAAATCAAAAACAATAACGTTAGCGAACTTAAAATGAACTGTATTGAAGGGGTTTTGAAATATATAAGGGATAAAAAATTCGGTTACGCTGATGTTACCATCACAAATAAAAGGCCAAATATTCCTTATACACTCACAGGTTTTACCCATACAGGTGCAGAGATAGCCATGATTGACGGACCTAGAAACAGGACTCATGGCGTGTTGTCCAGAAATATGGATGATTTGACGTTAAATTTGTATCTAAAAGATGAGGAAGGCAAGCTTCGTCATGAATTTTTGCATTATTCCTCTCTTGATGAGTTTACGGTAAAGCGTCAGGAGGAAATTGAAGAACTATATGGTGAGCATATTCCTCAGGACGATACGGATAATATAGTGGACAGGGAAGTGAAGTTTTTCATCTGGTCAGTACCGTCTGATTGGGGATTTATGGTGGTGCCGGTGTATAGAAGCGGCGAGACGTTGCATTTAGGCAAGGAAGCATTTTACAGTTATGAAAACGATGATTGGGTAAATAGTTTCTTTGACGGGACAAATTAAGAAAAGAGGCGAGGCATGATGAGGGAAATCGTAAAGGCAAGCGGAATTTTCCTGTTATGCCTCGCTTTTTTGGTGGGAAATCCTAGTGTAGTTATGGCAAAAGGAGAATCTACGACTATTAAGGATATTTTAAAAATAGTTGCGGCGCAGACGATTTTTGCCAAAATAGCGCCGATATTTGGGTTGGGACCTAAGAAAACAAAGGAACAGAAGGCTCAAGAAAAAAAAGAAAAAGAAGAAAATAAAAAGTATAAAGAGATTGAAAAAGCCCAAAAAGAAGCGGATAAAAAGGAAAAAGCGGCAGATGCGATAGATAAGCCGGACACTAGGATAGGCAAAGTGAAAAAATGGGCGGAGGCGGGAGATGCTGAAGCTCAATGTATCATTTATTACGCTTATGAAAAAGGAAAGCGCGCGCCAGAAGATCATGAACAGGCGTATAAATGGAAGCAAAAGGCGTTGAAGCAGAATGCGGATTTGGTGGACGAATTTATCCCTAATGTCTATTATAGGGATGACGTACCGATGGGTAGGCTTTTTGCTTTGGCAGGTCGTCGCGCTCATTTGGGTTATTATGTGAAGCAGGACGTAAAAGACGCTATACGCTGGAGTAAGTTAGGCGCAGAGGAAAAGGATTCAATGGCGATAAGTTATCTCGCTTCTGCGTATTATACCGGACGTGGGATGCCTAAGGATGTAAAACGAGCTGTGCAGCTTGCCGAATCCACTTATAAGGAAAAACTTTCCCTCTATATATTGATAGATGCATATAAAAAGGGAAGAGGCGTAAAGCAGGATATAGACAGAAGCGAAAAATACGAGAGATATTTAAAGTTGGTATATCCCAAAAGCGAAAAGAAAGCCAAAGATGAAAGGAAAAGAGCTGTGCGGGAGGCCGAACGAGCTGAGAACGATTGAAGGCGGCGATTATGGCAATATTTGACGACGGTTTTGATTTTGACAAATACGTAAGGAAACGGCTGATGGAAATGGATAATCTGGAAAGCCGCGAACTTTTTAAAGAAATTATACGAGATATGATGGGGGAATTTTATAATCACGTAGCGAGCGAATATAAATTTTTGGAAGACAGAGTATTTAAAGAAGCTCCGAGACCCGTAAGAATGCCGGACATCACAACGGGTGTTGTTGCTCTTGATGAATACGATGTTACCGATAGGAACTTCCGACCGATGGATGAGGGAGATTTAGAAAAAAAGACTCCCGATACGGAGGTTATGCTTCAAAGTTTGGCAGATAACAAACCTTATTTACTTTATACGGCTTTTATCCCGGAAGATTATTTTAAATTGCAAAATATCGAAAATAGAGTGTTTCATGGACTGATTGAGTTAGGAGAAACAAAAGTTGCGGCGGATTTTAAAGTTAAACTTTGTCGGCGTTACATGGACAAGATCGAAGGGTTATACGATGTGGCAAAACTCAATAATCTTCCGTGGAGAACAGTTCTCGCTCCTTATCTTTACAAGTTTTTTGACGTAATGATAACAAGGGTTGATGAAATTGACACGAAGGCTAAGATAACCAACGTTACCGTGGATTTTGAGGAATATAACAAAAAGGCGAAATTTGGCGTTTTTCCTATCTGGAACCTTTTCAAAACTGAGATAATGGCCTCCGCATACCCACAACCTGTGGTGGAACGGGCTGTTTTTGAACATGTTTTGTATGCGGGGCAATTTAAGAAAAACGCTTCATATCTCTTGACCGAATCGGATTCAACAGTAAGAGATATAAGATGGCAAGACGGAGATCTATATATATTGGCGGATGGAGAGACCCCTGGCAACTGGGGTTTTTACGAAGTTCACAATGAAAAAGAGTGGTTTTATCATCTTCCTGCTTTTGACAATCGGCAATATGATACGTTTTCCAACAATATGCGCGAATATTTTGGCGAAAGAATAAAGAGTAAGACGGAGATTATACGATACCTTAGTTCCTTCGTTGCGTCGCAGCATTTTAATTATATGGACGTAAAGCTTATGCCTGCGGGGGACGATACCGGCGATACATACGATACGGAAAGTTTCATCAACTACGAATACAGATGGGAAGATTCGACGAAAACTCTAATGGTATATTTTGACGCTCAAAAAATGAATTATTATTTAAATCGAGATATTTTAAGTTTTTTAATAACTAATCTTTCTCATTTTTTTCCTGAATATAACTGCGTAGGTAAAATAGTGTAAAAAATTATTAAAATTTTTTCTCTCTCTTTTTTATAAAAAAGAGAGAGAAAAAGAAAGTAGAAGCGAACTATGAGTTGGGGAGGGCGGCGGTGTGAATTTTATATGGGATATAGCGTTGCAGGCGCAAAGAGACAAATTGCCTTTAGATAAACTTTTTTTTCAACCTGCCAAAAATCCTTCGCCTTGTTATGAGCAATCTTTTAAGTCGATAAACGAAACCCATGTGTATAACCCTTTGGTTGAGATAAATCCTTTTATGCGTTTTACGGGTATTTTTCAATATTTGTTGCATCGAGATGTGGTTTATGATTTAGAAGCGGAAAATAAACAGTTTATATTTTTTGCTTTTGACGCTATCGTACACATTTTAGCGGAAATAGATCTTTGTCATGGCATGACTACTCGTGAATTTTACGTTCGCCGAGTAAAAAAGGAATTGCTTTACGGGGTATACGGTGATTTGGCGCAAGAAGCCATGGAAAGCATGACTAAAGAGGAACAGTTAAAAGTTGCGGACGAGCTTTATTGTGTAACGAAAATCGGAGGAAGTTTCGCTTCGTTTTGCAAAATAGTAAAAGAGATTTTTCCCGGGGTCTTTATTTATCAGGGTAGACAAAAGAGACGCAGAGTTTATGTTTATTTAGACAGGAAGGAAACGCCGGAACTTTCGACGCAATGGAAATTTTTAAGAGACACTTTTTTGCCGATAGATATGGAGGTAAGGGTGTTCTGGGATACGCACTTCGGCATTATAGGCGTGGCGCCGACGATGTTGAGCGAAGGTATAGCGATATTTTGATATTGTAATTGGGAGAATGATATGAACGAGCAGGGATATCCCATTTTGGAGGAAATGCGAATATTAAGAACGGAGGCGCTTAAAAGCATACGCGACAGGGCTTTTGATATGTTGCCTCTTTATCTTCACGATTATTCCGACGGAGTTGTAAGCGGTTGTAAATTGCGGGCGTGGGAAAATTGTTTGGAGGTTATGCCCGGTATAGTAAAACACCAGGACTATATTTATTTGTTGAAAGAGCCGATGCAGGTAAATTACGAGGCCACAGAGGAATACGCCCTGTTAAAGCTCAAGTTTGAGAAGGAGAAGAATAAAGAAGGCATGATGTATCGAAGAATGTCGATTATGATTTCTCCAAATCCTCAAATAGAAGCGGATGAACTGGAAATTTGTCGGTTTAAGTTAAAATCAGGCGCCGTACTTAGAACTAAGTATGTAGATTTTCTGGATTACATGACGGAATTTGATACCGTAAATCTTATTTTTACGCCTGCATCCGCGCCGGATAAGAGTTCTTTGTTGCCTGAAATTACGACGGCTTGGGCTATGGAAGCGAAAAATTATGATTTAAACGAAATTGATAGGGAATTTTGCTTGAAAGCTTTGTCTAAAAATGTCTTGACTTACGACGAAATAGCCTTTTATATTGCGTGGCGTTTGGAAATTCATTTTGAAGATTGGGACAATTTGACTTTGTACAATAAACTTTGTCAAATTTTAAAGGATATAAAGGCTAAAGGAGAAAGACGATGCAGAAATAGTAGCCGCAGCAGAAGAGAGGTTTATGTGGACTGATGGAAAAAACCTTTGACAGAGTCTTTTATGATGAGGACATACTTCGTATACAAAATGAAATGCGTCATCCCGAAATTTTCGATGATGAAGAGGAAAACGAAGATAACAAATCAGAAGAAACAAACGAAATAAACTAAAGAGAAACTTTAGACGCGCCCGGGAGTCCGGAGGACGAAAACCCTTTGGCATGGTCAAGTGGCAGCGCGCTTTGCATGGTTTGGGACAAAGTATTAACAAAAGGAAGGTGAAGAAATGGCTAAGGGATTTATGACTGGCATGGCCTTGATCAGGTGTAACAGCGGAGTTGCGCCGGTGCCGTTGCTGTTGCCGGTAAGTCACGGGGTTACGTCTAAAGGGCAACCCTTGGTGAACGCTAACGATCATATTCCAATGATGAATATTCTGCCTTTTGGAATTTGTTCTAAGAAACCCGTTGCGCCTCCGGGAGCAAATATTTGTATTCCGATAACTCCTATGGCGTGGAAAAAGGGAGATAAGAATTGCTTTGTAGCGGGAGCGCCGGCTTTGACGAAAGACAGTTGCTTAACTTGCATGATGGGCGGAACCATTAAGTTTGTTTAAAGGAAGAAGGGCGCATTATGGGGAATAAGCCTGTAAATCTCCGTGAAGTAACGGCAGAAGGGTTGCCGAAAGGCAGGATCCTTCATTTGGATATAGAGGAACTTGCAGGAGAGCATGGTCTTTTAAAAATTGCCATAAAAACGGATGCGTCTTTAAAGATGAGTGATCTTTTAGGTCTTGCGGAAAAAAAATTTAAGTTGAAAACAAGCGGAGATATATTTTTTTGCGGCGTAGTGATTAAATGCGAGGAAGATGAAAAGGACGGCGGCACTGTTCTTTATATTACAGGCGCTACTTTGTCAATGTTGTTTGATAAAGTGAAAAGAAGTCGTACTTTTCAAGCGACGAATAAAACCGTTGAAGACGTTGCGGGAACTATTAAGAAGGAGTCAGGCGTAAAGGATGCGGATATAAGGATAGCGGAAAAAACGAAGATAACGGATTTTTTGTATCAGGATAATGAAACCGATTGGGAATTTTTAAAACGACTCAACGGTGGAAAATTAGTTTTTCCCGATTCTAAAAGCGATGTGCCGAGGGTAAGTTTTGCTTCGTTTGCAAATAAAGCGAAAACCGACGTAAAAATCAGAGAGATTTCGACTTATGCGCCACTTGCTAAAGTCGCTTTATTGAAAGAAAACGTGAAGAGCGATTTAAAACCTGTTTCTTTCATTGAAACGGAGATAATCACACCGGAGCTCAAAATCGGCGCAGGTTATGAATTCAATTACGGAAATAAGAGTCAAGTGGCGGTGCGAAGCAAAATAACAAGCGAGAACGGGATTTTGTTAAACAGGGTTAGGTTAGCGCCTAAGGAAGGATTATTTGAATCTGCAAAGGAAATTTTAAAAGAACAGGGCAGAGGCAAATACTTAATAGGAAAAGTTCTCGAGGCTATGGGCAAGGATAAGAATAACAAGGGTGACGACAATTCGTTAAAAATTCATTTTGACTGCGATAAACAGCAGGATGCGGCAAAGGCTAGGTGGATTCCCTATTCAAACGTGGTGAATAATTATATGTATTCCATGCCCGATAAGGGAGAAAAAGTTGTAGTTTACTTTGAAGAGGGCGGCTTGCTTTTAGCTATCGGAAGTTTACGGGAAAAAGAGGCTTTTCTGGATAAGTTGCAACCTACGACAAGGACTTTTGTGTCGGAAGGACAGTCCGTGGAGTTTACCACTGAGGATTTGACGTTAGCCACTAAGGACAAAGAAATGAGCTTGCAGGAAAAGTTTGACGGAGGGATTTTCTTAAAATCCAAAAAAAATGTCAATATAACGGCTGATAGCGATTTATCTCTGCAAGCGTCGGCAGGTAACGTGTTAAGCAATCAATTAAAAATGATTGCTCCACATTCGACGGGATATATCGCATATACCTCAACGGGCGGACAACCCGCCAAGACAATGATAAGCACGGCGGCGGGAATGTTGGGAGAGAGTCCCGGCAGTTTAAAATCTTCGGGAGCGAAGCTTGAAAAAACCGAACTTTCCGATTTGGCGAAGGAATTGGATAAAAAAATCAACGCAGAGAACAAGAAGAAGGGAGAAAAGAAATCCACAGACGGCAACAGCGGGACATTAAAAATTAAAGGCAGTAAGGGCGTAATTCTTGCCGTAGGAAACAGCAGTATAGACGTTGGAAAGGGAAAAATAAAAACAAAGGCTCTGTTTACGGGAGCGTATATGCCCGGAGCGGGAGTAGGAAGCGGTCAACCTGCGGCAATAGGACCCGGCTCGGTAAGCAACGCGGTAAAAACTTCCGCTAAAGAACAGGGCGCAAAAGACAGACCAAGAATAAAATACAAAACAAAATAGTTGCGGGGTTTGGGGCGGCGCCCCAACTAAAGGGGTGAGGGAGTTGCCGAAACCTTATGTGGCAAAAAACGGGATAAGCGTTAGGATGATAAAGATAGAAGCGGAAGGGAAGGAAAGTCTTAGTGGGGCGAGACTTCTCGAATTGTCTGTTCGCCATGCGCCAAACGAGCATGGGCGGGCATCTGTTTTGGTTGAAACTGATGGAGATGCAGGGAAAAAATTTATTGGGGATGCAAAATTCGAAAATAAGGTAAAAATATCTGTAGGTAAAGAGAAGCAAGTTATTTTTTTAGGAAATATTTTAGAAGCGAATTTGGAAAATTATGAAAGTTCTTCGTATCTGTCCTTGGAGCTTGTTGATACGAGCTATATGGCGAACGTAAAACAAAAGTCGGAGAGTTTTCAAAACAGCAAGAAAACCTATCAGGATATTTTGACCAAGGCTTTTGGTTCGGATGGCACGGTAAAGCTTTTGAGCAAGTTAAATAAATCTATCGAAAAACTTGTAATGCAGCTGTCGGAAACAAATTGGGAATTTGCCAAAAGGCTTGCGTCAAGATTTAATGTCCCGTTGATTTCTGATATTACCGCGCCGAAATGCTCCGTGTTTTTAGGGCTTAACGAGGGCAGCGGAGAGTTTGACTTGACAACTTCGAGGGTTTCCAGATATGTGGAGGCTGAAACCTTTGAGAATGTGAGCAAGAATTTTTGGCTCAGTAAAGAAAAAGCTATGAAGGAAAATTTTTCGGGGCTTCGCGCAGAATCTTACGACTATGCCTATTTGGGAAATAAGGTAAAATTAAACGGTGAAAGTTATTATATAAGGAAGGTTTATGGGAAACTTTCGGGCGGTATTTTGAAGATGACTTATGACCTTGCTCTGAAATCAACCGGTTTTTTGGCCCCCGCAACACAGCATTTGAGTCTTGCCGGACGAATTATGACAGGCGCAGTGAAAAACGTTAAAAAAGATAAGGTTCAAGTTCATTTTGTGGATATAGATAAAAGTTATGATTCTTCAGGAGACACTTGGTTTCCGTATGCGACGGCATATTCGAGCAAGGATGGCAGCGGCTGGTATGTTATGCCGGAAGTTGGAGATTATGTTCGAGTCCTTTTTCCTTCAAATGAGGAGTCGGAAGCCTTTGCATCTAGCGCAATTAATTTGTCGCCCATTGAAAAGGTTCGCAACAAGAGTTTCAAAGCTCCGGGCGGAAAGGAAATTTTGCTGACAGATACGGGAGTTGAGATTATCTGCGAACACCAAAAATTATTTGCAAAACTTGAAAAAGGGAAGGGTATTTCGCTTATATCAAATAAGAACATCAATGTGTCCGCAGATGGGGATATTTCTATGGATGCTAAAGGAAAGGTGCAGATAGTAGCGAAAAAAAGCATTGATTTACAAGCAGGGTCTTCGCATATAAAGATTTTGAGCGATCAGGTGTCTGTTGGCGGCAACAGTATAAAACTTGGCGAATAGGTGAAATGTTATGATAATGACCCTAGAAGATTATTACATTAAGCGTTATCAAGGCATAGAACGTGAATTTTTGGACAAAACTTCGGCGTATTTGAATGAAAATACGGAGAAAATTTTGGAGTGTCTCGTAAAAAATACGACGGAAATCTTAAAGAAAGCCTTGAATATACAGAATGAGCGTGATATTTCCTGCGGTTATATGAGTTTTTCCCTGTTGCTCACTTCGGTCATGGTAAATAAGCCGGTGTTGCAAGTTGATTTTTATAGTGGCGAATGGGTATATAGCGAACCTTGGGGAAGAGAAAAAATAGATGCGAGTTTTCTCTTTCGGTATTGGGATGATTTACAAAAAGCCGCCTTTGACGATGATTATTTTATGCGAAGCCGTATAACTTCGGCTATGATAAAGACTTTCTTTTACGATACGTTGGATGAGCTGATTTATGTGCTTGCGGACTATTTAAAAAAATACGGCGAAAATTTTGCAAATATACCGGAATTTAGCAAAATGAAAAAGGAAACTCCGGCGTATATAACGGTGGGGGCTTATTTAGACTGGCAAGAGAGAATATTTGCGGTGGAGAAAGATGAAAAGTGAATGGTTTTGGCTGAAAAAAGCTGAGGATGCCTCCGGTATCCCAGGAACAAAGGATTTTACCTCTGTAAGGTATCCATATTTAATGAACAAGACGTCGTTTGATGAATTAGAGGACGACGTTGTTTTTTATACTTCTCAAGGCGAAGGAGTTTATGATGACTTCCTTTTTGAGCCCACGTTTATGTTTAGCGAAAGATTTGAGTCGATTTTTACCCATTTGGAACCTAAAATATGCTTAAAATACGTTCATTTTGTGGATAAGGAAAAACAGGATAAAGTCCCTGTGCCTCTTTACTATACGCCTTATTTTCCATGCAAGGAAGCGGTTCATGATAGTTCGAAAATAGTTTTGGGCAAAGCCAAAGAACTTGTATTGAAAAAAGAAGAGTTGAACGATAGTCGAATAGTTCACATTCATCTTCCGGCTGACGATATATGGGTATTTTCGTTGGAGGCTGCCGAGTGTATTTTGAGACGAGCGCCTATGGGAATAATTTTTAGAGAAGTACGCTGTTTGTGAGGTAATGGTCATGAAATTTAAATTAAGCGTAAAAAAGATAAATTCCGGCGGCATTGCCGACAAATCTTCGGAAATATTGCTTCCGGAGGATATGATAAAGGATGTTTCGGTGGCTTTTGATTATCCTGAGGAAAAGTTTAATTATTCTGAAGATTTAAATGATGGGATGGAGATAGTTCTAAATATCAAAGGTGATTTGTATTTTGCGGCGGATAGAGGTCAATCCGCTGCTATTTATAGATGGGCTGGGCTTTGTCTTGCAAAAAAACACCAAAAATTAAGCGATGATAAGAGTTTAGGCGGAATATTCCGTGATGTAGAGTTATGGGTAAGATTGAATACGGCAAAAGAGAACGAAGGTTTTAGAAAAATTCATTTACCTTGGGCAACCGTTGTGAAATATGAAGAAATTTACGATGAAGAAGCGGGCGAGGGTGAGTTTATCCTGATAGTAAAACAGGAAGTTCATGCGCTAAGCAAATTTAAGAGTGACAAAACCCGAGCCATAGAGATAGACGGTATGTCTGTGATGAATGAGGCAAAAAAAGAAACCATCACGGATAAAATGTCGGGTAACAAGGATAAATCTGCCGCTCCGGTGGCAGGAAGTACAGATCAGGGGGCGGCTCCTGCAGCGGGAAATAAATCCGCAGCTCCTACGGCGGGAGAAACAAAGACAGATAAAGGCGCGGCAGCTCCTGTTGCGAAAGTAGCTATGGCAGCCGCCGCTCCTGCAATAGTAGCGGCAGCATTGAATAAATCTGCCGCTCCGACTCCGAAACAAGCCGGCGGTAACGCTACTGCTGCACCTACGGTAGGAAAACCAAGCTATAACGCTGCTGCTGCTCCCACACCGGGACAGGCCAGTAATAACGCTGCTGCTGCGCCTACCCCGGGACAAGCAAGTAATAACGCTGCTGCTGCGCCCACACCGGGACAGGCAAGTAATAACACCGCTGCTGCGCCTACTCCGGGACAAGCAAGTAATAACGCTGCTGCTGCGCCCACACCGGGACAGGCAAGCAATAACGCCGCCGCTGCGCCTACACCGGGACAGGCAAGCAATAACGCTGCCGCAGCGCCTACACCGGGACAAGCAAATAATAACGCCGCCGCTGCGCCTACCCCAGGACAAGCAAGTGATAATGTCGTTGCTGCGCCTACAGCAGGAAAACCAAGCGATAGCGCCGCTGCTACACCTCCCGCCAGTATGGAGAAAGAAACGACGAAGGATAAAGATCCTGCGCCTCCCGCCGGTACGGAGAAAGAAACGATGAAGGAAGAAAAACCTGCGCCTCCTGCCGGTACAGAGAAAGAAACGACGAA
>JAGBMX010000051.1 GCA_017634675.1 Selenomonadaceae bacterium
ACCTATCGTCAGGGGGAACTCCCCCCTACCCCCCTCTAAGAGGGGGGCTTGGTTTGAGGAAATATTGAAATTTTTTGGCTCAAAAGTCGCAATCCGAGTGCCTCCCTTCTAGAGGGAGGTGCCCGAAGGGCGGAGGGAGAGCCATGAAAAGCACAATATTTATTGATTTGTCTACAGTCTGAGAGTTTCGAAAAATGAAACTCTCTTTTTTTATCGTAAAATGTCACTTTTTAAGTTCCTGAAGTTTGGGACCCATGATGCGTTTGTAGGCTTCGACGCCGGGTTGATTGAAGGCGTCTACGTTTGCAAGTTCGCCTTCGTAAGCCACCGACATGGCGAGCATATAGAGAAGTTCGCCCAAGTGGTACATGGTAAGCTCCGGTAGGATGAAACAGGCGTTGTAGCGACCGTTGGAGGCAAGAGCGTCTGCGTTTGATTGACGGGCGACCTCAAGCGCGTCGCTCATTTTAACGCCGGAGATGTCGGCAAGTTTTTGAGCTTCAGGGAAGACGTTTGGAATGACAAAATCATTCGCCCATTTTTTTATTTTGATGAATTGCACAACTTTATCAAGCATACCTTCTTGATGTTGCTGAGTCTGTGAGTGCATATCCGTGGTACCCACAGCAACGCATGGGGTGCGTCCGTAGCAGACTTCTTTGCCGTCTTTGTCGTATTGCTTGCCTAAGGATTCCGCAAGAAGCTGGATGTACCACTCGGAGACGGATTTCAAATAGTCGCCGTATGGCATCATTACTTCGATGGAGCGACCGTGTTTTTTGTATGCGGCAAACTTTAACACGGCGTTAAGCATTGCGGGATTCTTCCACACGTCTTCAGTCTTGCAAGCTTCGTCCATATCTCTTGCACCTTTAAGGAAGCTTTCGATATCAAGCCCCATGCAAGCGGCGAGGGACAAACCGACTTCGCAGAAAATGGAAAATCTGCCGCCAACTCCGTCGGGAACGGAATAAGTTTCCCAGCCCTTTTCATTGGCGAGTTTCTTTAAGAGAGTGGGTTTTTCCTCGTTAGGATCGGTGACTGCAACCACTTCAAGTTCGATATTTTCTTCTTTTAGGAGAGCGTCGTACATAACCATGAAATTGCTCATGGTGTCAAGGGTTCCGCCGGATTTGGAGATAACGAGAAGAAGAATCTTGCCTTTTCTCTTTTTATGAGATTTAATAACTCCGGCGAGACGTTTCAGTTGATCTATTAAATCTTTGGTACGGCGCGGATCGATGTTGTTGCCGCTGAAATATATGCGAGGAAAGCCGCCGCGCTCTTCGTCGGTTTTATCGTTCCAAAATTCGCCGCAATAAGTGTCGAAAAGCACCCGGTTGCCGAGGTACGATCCGCCTATGCCGAGGGAAACAACAGCGTCTATATTGTTTTTGACGTGGTCGGTGAGTTTTTGAAGATGTTTTAGGGATGAGGGCGAATTGAGATGACCTTCTTCTACATAAGGAAGTTCGGAGAAAAGCACCTTTTCGGGATCGCCGTCTTTAGAAAGATGCGCCTTGATAAAACCTTTTTCCCGCATAACCTTCATAGCTTCGTGCGCTTTTTTGAGATCGGCCTCGTAGCTTTTAACGTCTGCTTCGGTGACTTTCCCCTCGCCGAAAAGATTGTCGTAGTCAAAGGTAAAACCGGATGCGAGTTGCAGCATATATATCCTCCTTTAATGAAAAAGAAAAATTTTTCTGAAAATTATTATAACAAAATATGAAAATCTTTTCAATAAAAAAATCCCCCCGAAGGGGACTTTCTTATTAAATCAGAGGATAAATTAAGGAAATATGAAAATAGCTTGAAAACTTTGAAATAAAATGTTACAATATTGCTTAAGATGAGCTGTCGATGAGTCTGCGCCCACTCTTGAAGGGAGGGGCAGCCCATGACGAACTATGAGGTTGCAATGCTTACGCTTGCAGTACTTAATGTTCTGATTGGCGTTGCTTCCCTGTTGAAGTAACGCCAATCAGGCATTGCGGATTAGAGAAAGGGGCGTGATATGGTAAAGTCCGTCCCTTTCAAATAAACTTTGACCAAAGAGGGCGCGACGGATCCAATCGTCGATGGCTCTCTTTATTTGCGCTTATTTTATCACTTTTGTCAAAAAAAATCAATCCGTAAATTTTTTCGCCCTATCTCTGATGCTATTTGATTTGCTTTCTTTGTCGACTCCTCGCCCTTTTGAGGTGGGGAGCCGACAAAACCAAGCTTTCAAAATAAAAAAATCCCCCGAAGGGGACTTTCTTATTTTGAAAAGTGGAACACAAGGGACATAATAGCGGGAAGCGCCGCAAGAATGGGAGCTTCTATCAAAGCCTTGAAGAAATCAAAACTTGCGCTGGTATTCTCTGCCTCAACGGCAACATTAACATTAGCTACATCAGTCATTTTAAATCATCCTTTCAATCGACAACCAACATTTAGCAATTAGCGTATTCCATGTGAAGAGCGGCGTTTTTCATAAGCTCCGCATAGTTTTCCATAACGTCCATAAATAAAGTAATCATTTATATCACTCCCTAAGATAAATCCGAAATCAGCAGTTTTCGTACTCCGCATCGTTCGCAGCGTTTTCTAAAAGCTCAACATAATTTTCCATAATATCGGTTAAAATGTTCAACATAATTACCACTCCTAAACTCTCTCGCGGTTAAATACCCTTTGACCTCAGTCAACGTTTGTCATTTGCGCAGTGCCCTTATTCATGAGTTTGAAGTAGCTTTTCACTGCGCCGATGATTTTCTTTATCATAAGCGCTTCACTCCTTTTAAGTAGAAGAAAGTTATTAACTCGTCTGTCTCAAGGTTTTTTGCTTTTCCCTTTCGACAGTTTGCAGTATAACCCATTTAAAGCAAACTGTAAAATACAAGTATTTTATAGTTCTATAGTTTTTATTTATGGCGGCTTAAAACCCTATTTAAATCATATTTTACAAAATCACTATATCGTAATTTTTCTACTGGTTTGCAAGAAAATTTAGGACTATAACCTTATTGTAAATCAGAAAAAACCGCAACAAAAAATCCCCCGTTACGAGGGATTTTTTGTTGCAAATTTTTTTGTTATACCCGAAAACCAAGTTCTCGGCGGATGATTTTCAAAGAACAGGAAGATTATCGGTATGATGATTAGCGTGAATATCGTTGAGCTTAAAAGTCCGCCTATGATTACCCACGCCATCGAAACTCTCGTTTCGGAGCCTTCCGTCATGGCAAGCGCAGTAGGTAACATTCCAACCATCATGGTGATTGTCGTCATAAATATCGGCTTTAACCTTACCCGCCCCGCTTCCACTATAGCTTCATACGCCGTTTTTCCTCTCTCCATCAAGGTCAACGTGTAATCAAGGAGCAACGTGCCGTTTTTCGCCACTATGCCGTCCATTACCAAAATTCCTATGAGGGAGTACAGGTTCAACGTGTTGTGGGTTATAAGCAGGAACAGCAGCGAGCCGATTATTCCCAAGGGTAACGAAAACATTCGGATAAACGGCGTTATCAGCGATTCGTACAACACGGAAAGCAACATATATATGAGTATCATCGCAAGGATAAGCGCCGCAAGTAGTTCCCCAAAGGTTTCGTTCATTCTCGTCGCTTGCCCCTTGAAACGATAGCTTACGTTGTCGCCCAAATCCGCCCTCTTTAACGCTTTCCTTACGTCTTCGACCACGTCGCCTATGGGACGGTTCACGAGGTTCGCGCCTATAGCCACCGAACGCTGCTTATCCACTCGACGTATGCTGACAGGTCCTCTGCCGTTGTGGAGCGAAGCGACGTCGCCCAGATATATAAGCTTGCCTCCCGCCGATACCGGGACTTTCGCTACGTCGGAAGATTTATAGGCTTCGGCGTTTTGGAAACGCACCTTTATATCCGTGTCCTGCCCGCTGTTTTTCGGGTCGTTGGTAAGTTCCCCCGCAGAAATGCCAGAAATCGCGGAACTGAACGCCGTGTCAACGTCCGCAAGCGACGTGCCTAAAATACGCAACTTCTCGCGGTCAACCGTAAGCTGAAGTTCCGGCATACCTTCGACGTATGAACTGTTCACGTCCGTAACGCCTTTGATGTCCTTCTTCAATATATGCTGCACCTTTTCGGCGGCTTTGTTCATAGCGTCTATGTCGTTGCTCCTAAGTTCAAGCTGCAACGCCCCGCCGCCGCCTCTGCTGCCGCCTCCGCCCGATATACCCGCAACGGAAGTTTGCGTCTCCGACACCCTGACGTCGGCTTCTCTAATAGTCGCCGCAAAGGCGCGCATTTCGTTCGCCACTTCCCAAACGGTTCTGTCGCGCTCTTTCCTGTCGTAGAGCCGCACCATGATGCGCCCTTCGTATGCTGTGGAACCGCCTGCGTGGGTCATGTAATACTTGACTTCTGGGAGTTCCGAGAGTTTTTCCTCAAGCTTCTTCGCAACTGCGTTGGTCTGTTCCGGCGAACTTTCGACGGGACCTTGAATGTTTATGACAAAACTACTCTCGTCCGTTTGGGGCATATACTCGGAGCCTATAACCCCCAAAGGCACAAGCGCAACCGTTCCGCAGAAGAGCGCAAGCCCCGCCAAAAGGATCTTTTTCGGGTGATTGATGCTCTTTTTCAAAATCCGAACATAATTTTCCTTCGCCTCATACTCAATCCTATCCATAAACCGCCACAGCAGCTTGCGCTCTTTTTGCAAACCCGCTTTATAAAGTCTTGATGCTAACATTGGGGTAAGGGTAAAGGAAACAAAGAGAGAGAACGCGCCGGCAAAGACAATGGTGAGTCCGAATTGGCGGAAATACTGCCCCGTCATGCCTTCCATAAAGGCTATGGGGAGGAATACCGCCATATCGCAAAGGGTGATGGCGATAGCCGCCATGCCGATTTCCATTCGACCGTTTTCCGCCGCTGTTTTCGCATCCTCCCCCAATTCCAGATGCCGCGTGATATTTTCAAGCACCACGATTGAGTCGTCCACCAGTATGCCGATACATAGGGTCATTCCCATAAGACTCATCATGTTGAAGGTGAAACCCGCTATATACATGACGAAAAATGTCGCTATAAGCGAAGTGGGAATGGCTATCATAACGGCGGCGGTACTGCGCCAACCCCGCAAAAAGAGGTAAAGCACCAAGCCGGTTGTGATAAGCCCTTCGCCCAATGTCCCCATTGTGTTGTGCAAAGAAGCCGCCACATAATCTGCGTCGTTTTGCACCACGATAAATTGGTCTTTCGGGTAAGTCTTACGAAGCCGCTCGACGTTTTTCAGGATATTTGCCGCCGTTTCCACCACGTTTGCGTCGCTGTTCTTATAAATCCGCATGGTGACTGCGTCTTGCCCGTTAATCCTGCCGAAGCGCGTCTGTCTTGCTTCCTGCTCCCGTATCGACGCAACCGCCGTTATGGGCACCATTACCCCCGCCGTGTTCTGCACCTGTATTCGCTCTATATCCGCCACGGATTTATACTGAGCGATAACCCGAACGTCCGATTTTGTGCTTTCAGTATATACGGAACCCGACGGCAAGAGCTGATTTTCCGAGCGAATGGCGGAGGCTATCTTTGGCAGCGTCAATTTATACGCCGCCATCTTGTCCCTGTCAACTTCCACGGCGACTTCCAAATCCCGCCCGCCGTGAAGTTCCACCTCAGACACGCCGCCCGCCTGCTGTATCACATCCTGATATGTGTTTTCGGCCCTGCTGTACGTTGTCGCCAACGAATCCTGCGACACTATGGCGAGTTCCACTATTGATTTGTCGTTAAGGTCGCGTTTAATCACAACGGGCGAATCCGCTTCGTCCGGCAATCGTCTTTTTATCGCCTCGACCTTCTTTGTTGCGTCTATCGCCGCCGAATCTGCGTTTGCGTAAAACTCCAACTCAAGGGCGACTCGTCCCCGCTCGTAGCTTGCGGTTGAAGTCATCTTCTTTACGTTCGACACCGAGGACAACGCGTCTTCTATGGGCTTTATTATCTCCTGCTCCACGGATTCCGCGCTCGCCCCGGGGTACCTCACCGATACGGTGACATAAGGCGTATTCAGCGCCGGCAAAAGCTCCACGCCGATCCTATAGAAGCTGTACAACCCAAGCACCACGAAGAACAGCACTATCATGGATATTCCCACGGGTCTGTTGATGGAAAAACGGGTAAGATTCATATTTTATCCTCCCGGCTATTTTAAAATTAAAGAAAAAAGGTTACTATTCACGGGTAATAAAAAAGAAAAATAGTGCTCTTCATGGTCAACCCCTCCGCCCTTCGGGCACCTCCCCTTTCAGGGGAGACTCTCTGATTTCTCATTTTGTGGCTATATAATAGAAAGTCGCCTTCACGTTGCCTCCCCTGAAAGGGGAGGGGGACCGCGACGCGGTGGAGAGGTCGACTGTGAAAAGCACTATTAAACCTTTTTCTTCACTTTTTTTTTTTCGTGAATAGTAATGAAAAAAGAGAGAAAGAAAACATTATTAAATTTCTTTATTTTTCTTCTTCCCGTATATCGACTCTGGTTCCCGTTGAGAGTTTATCCTGATTGTTCAGGGCTACGCTTTCGCCTGCGTTTAACCCCGACAGTATCTCCTCATGAGTATCGTTTAAAAGCCCGATAGTCACCTGCCGCTCCTCTGCGCCGTTATCCTCGTTTATCACGAAAATGACAGGCTTTCCGTTTTTGTAAAACACTGCCTCTTTCGGCACGAACAGAGTATTTTCCCTTTGAAGTATATCTATATGACCCCTAGCAAACAGTCCGGTCTTTATTTCGCCGCCCTCGTCGTTCAATAAATCAAGCCTCACCGTATAAGTCTTAGCCGTATCGTCCATAGCGGGGCTGACGTAGATAATCCTTGCGGGATAGGTTTTGCCCATAGCGTCTATTGTTATAGGCACGCTGTCCCCCGTCTTTAGTATCGCCGCGTCGCTTTCCGACAAAGTGCAATCCACATAGATATTTCGCCCGTCCACGATGGAAATAACCTTGCTTCCCGCCGTGATTATCTCGCCGACCTCGGCTTTCCTATAGCTTATCATGCCGTCGATAGGCGCTCGCAAAATCAAATCGTCCCGCTGTTTCTTTAACGCAGACACGTTATGCCGAAGTTTTTCGGCGGCGTAACGTTTAGACAGCACCGAAGCCGCGTCCCTGCCCTCTTTCACCTGATTTTCAAGCACTTCAAAGGCAGCCTTTTTTGACAAATACTCCTGTTTTGCCGAATCAAGCGTATCTCTTGAGATTGCGCCTATGGAGAACAGGTACTCGGTGCGCGTGTACTGATCCCTTTCAAGCTCATAATCGCTCTTAGCCTTATAATAGTTAGCGTCGTAAGTCGCCGCCGCAACCAGTTCCTCTGCGACGGCGCCTTCCGCCGAAGCCTGCGTTTCCATCACCGATATATCCAAATCCCCGGTATCTTGTATCAAGAGAATATCCCCCGCTTTAACGGTATCGCCCAATTTCACCCTTACTTCGCTGACCCGTCCCGCATATTTCGGCGCGAGTGTAACGGCGTGTTCCGCGACCGTCTGCCCCGACAGATTGATATGTCGCATCATATCCGCCCGCTCAATCTTCTCCACCTGCACCAACGGTTTGCTCTGTTTCATCTGCTGCTTCTTCACCGGCGACTGGTGCAAATACCAAAACCCCACCGCCAGAAGAGCTATTACCCCAAACACCGTCAGCTTCCACTTCGTACTCCGCTTTACCCTATGATTGTTCATTTTTCTTATCGCCCCCAGTTCTCTTCTTTCTTTTCTTTCTCTCTCTATTTTGTAAAAAAGAGAGAGAAAGAAAAGAAAGAAGCAAAGAAAAGAAAGAGAGAGAAAAAACTTTAATAAGTTTCTTTTATTTGTTTATAAGATAAAAATAGTGACAACAAAGCTTAACAGTGGTATAATTTACTCCTGCAATGTTGAGAGGAGATACTGTCGATGACAGATTTTTATTATGTTTGTAAACTAAACAAATCAATATATAGCGTAATTACGAATAACATAACTACCGATGAAGTAATAATCACTCAAAAACAAATTCAGCATATAAAAGATAGACACCCCGAAGATTATGATTTTTTTGCTAAATACGGAGCAATAACGATTGAAAAACCCGATTACATTTTAGAAGCCAATAAACCTTTGTCGGCTATGATTTTAAAAGAAATTGAAGAAAACGGAAAAAAGTTAAAACTTATATTAAGATTAAAAACATCTACCGATCCGATTGATTTTAAAAATTCGGTTATAACATTTCAAGCTATAGATGAAAAACGTTTCAATCGTTACATCAAAAACGGAAAAATACTTTACAACGCAAAAAAATTATAATATAATACAACTGTAAACAGCAAGAGAGAGATTCCTTAGTGGTGGTAAAATTTCGCGGCGACCACACGCCGATGGTACCGACAGGGGAGACCCGAGAGATGCAGGAGAAGGCCGCGCCTGCCAAGGAATCTTTCTGATGTTTAAGCCCGTTGGGGCTTTTTTTTTGCTCAAATTGCTTTAAAAGCATTAATATTATGATATACCATTCGACTTATAACTGAAAAATCCTGCCTTATTCTTTACATTTCAAAAATTTTATACTACAATTATCAATAAGGAGTTGAACATATGCAAAAAAACGGAACGAATGAACCTATTGCTGCAATTAAAACAGAAGTCATTCAAGCCTTAGGATTGAACTGCGCTGAAAACACTCCAATTTATCTCGGACAATCCAACATTGAACACATGAAACAAAGCCATCCGAAAGAATATGAAAAATACTTCGAACGCATAAACGAGATACTAAATTTACCGGATTATGTAGGTATGAATCCTTCTGATAACTCCATAGAGTATATTCGAGAATATCAATCCGAGTGCGGCGAATTTGTCAAAGTTGCCGTCAGAGTTTCTGCGTCCGGTCGATATTATGCTCGTTCGCTTTATGTACTACGGTCCGGTCGGGTGCAAAATTTTATTCAAAAAGGCACATTAAAATGCTTGAAATTCACCGAAGAATAGTTTATAATGTGCGTAAGATGCGAGAAGCAGAGGACGGAACGGGCAGCCGTCGCCGTAGAGTCGCAAGGCTCGATTAGGAGATGTGGGAAATGTCACCCCACCTATTCTCGGCAAATGAGGAAGATCACATTCGTAATGAGTGTGGTCTTTTTATGTATCCTAAAAACTTTTGCACAAATCTTATTTACAACCTAACCATATTGCATAAAAAACGAGGCGCGCGATGAATAAGGGAAAAGCTATTGTTTACGCTTTATTGGCGGCGGCTTTTTTTAAACGAACAACTTTCATCCCTATACTTTGCGGCTCTTATCGTAATGATGGCAGGCTCCGTACTGGTGGTAACGGATACTTTGATAAGACACCACGTTCATCCACATCAACATATATTAACCCATACCCACGGCGGTCTGACGCATACGCATATGATAATCCACACCCACGGACACGATCATATTTTGTCGGAGGATAAGCATAATCACAAACATAATAAAGAGGATTTGGAACGCATCGCAGATGAAACTTTTCTTCAAACAAACCATTTACAAATAAACTAATACACTATACGACAGTATAAATAAAAGGGATTGTTATTTTTTTACCATAAAGATTACAAAACCGCTTTAACGGAGGTAAGAAAATGTCTGTCAAGCTACATATCATTCATACGGGGACGGTTCATGTTTCCCCTGCGTTGCCTTTTAAAGACACGGTGGGAAATCCGAATCCGCTGCAACTTACCAGTTTAACGTCTTACGGGAGAAAGAACAGGATATGGATTCCCGTGTCCGCGTACTTAATCGAACACCCTAAAGGGAAAATCCTCGTCGATACGGGTTGGCACAGAGAAATCAGCCCTAAGGGAAAATACAGCCGCTTGGCGCAAATTAAGCACATGGGATTGGGGCATTTTCTCTTAAATCAGGGAATGTTGCCCACGGGCGAATCCGTTGTCGAACAGTTGGCGAATATGGGGATAAAGCCGCAGGATTTGGATTTCGTCATTCTTACGCATCTGCACACGGATCACGCCAGCGGTCTTAAAATGGTGAAAGACGCAAAACAAATTATGGTCAGCGAGGAGGAATTAAGCGATACAAAAAAATATCCCATCCGTTACGCAAGAAGTATGTGGAACGGGATAACATTTAAGCCCTTTAGCTTCAAAAACACGGGCGCGGGTCCCGTGGGGCGAAGTCTTGACTTATTTGAGGACGGTTCGTTGGAGCTGATACAGATTCCCGGGCATACCAGCGGGCTTACCGCCGTTAAGGTCAATTCGGGCGATAAATACGCGCTTATCTTTTCGGACGGAGGATACGCGACAAAATCATGGAAAGAGATGATCCCGCCCGGAACCGCGTTAGACGAAGCGCAGGCCTTAAAATCCCTTGAGTGGATACGGGAAACCTGCCTAAACGAAAATTGCGTCGAATCCTTCGCCAATCACGATCCGGACGTAGCGCCGCATACGCTGGAATTGCCGTAAAAATAAGCAACCCGATGTTGGGTTGCTTCATGAAAATTTTATGGTAAAATGCTTGAGATATACCGCTTTAGGCAGTGGAGGCGAGTTACCACCTCTTAGAAAGCGTAACGCTCGCCGCAATATCCTTGTCATGCCCGCCCTTTTGAAGCCTTGCGTCGCCCGTTAATTGCCAGTTATTCGCAAAATCAACGTTGCCGAAAAGGCGAAGCACAAAATGAGTCTTGTCCTGTTTGCTCCTTATTGTGTGGAGGTTCGCGGAGTCGCCTTCAAAATGATAGGTAAGGTCGGGATCCGCGCCGAATATGGCTTGTTTTACGCCAAGCCTTGCGCCGTAATTTCCGCGTTTTACCTCGCGTTTAAACTCAACGCCTAATTGACCCGCAAAACACGTATTCTTAAAGCCTTCAACACGGCGGTTGTATACGCCAAGCCCTTCCTCGGAATAAGCTCCTTGATGTAATGTGGAAATCTGCAAGTTTACATACGGACTGACCTTCCAAGCCTTTTTGCCGCCTTGGAGGTCTTTTTTGTATTCGCCGCCAAGCTCAAAGATATGACCGCTGCTCTTAGAATTGCCCGATAAACCTAAAGCCGCTATGCTTCGGTTGCTCTTATTCCTGAGCCAGCCGCAGTTGGCGTAGATATAGCCTTCTTCTGCGTTCCTTTTGTATAACAAGACTAGATGTCCCCCACCTCTTAGGAGGGGGTCTATATCGGAAGAAAGGTGGGAGTTTAAATCTCCCGCCTCAGACTGTAGACAAATCAATAAATATTGTGCTCTTCACGGCTCTCCCTCCGCCCTTCGGGCACCTCCCTCTAGGAGGGAGGCACTCGGATTGCGACTTTTGAGCCAAAAAATTTCAATATTTCCTCAAACCAAGCCCCCCTCTTAGAGGGGGGTAGGGGGGAGT
>JAGBMX010000052.1 GCA_017634675.1 Selenomonadaceae bacterium
ACCAGAGGTTTGCCTACACCTTCCTTCAGACTCCACCTCACGATGGACGCCCTTGGTGTTCAGCTATGCCTTTCCCACTACTAGGGCAGGCTACGGACTTTCACCGATTAGAATATACCCATGCCGGGCACACAACAAAAATGGGGAAGAAATTATTCTCCCCCATTTTTTTATGAGTATCCTCATAGATCCAATATCATTTGCACATGCGGTATGCCGTCTTCCAAGAATTCATCGGAGCAGACTTTAAAACCTTCTCTGGCATAATATCTCTTTGCATAAACCTGCGCCTCAATGTAAATTCGCTTGGGGCGCATTATTTTTTTTATACAAGCTACCCCATCTTTTAACAATTTGCCTCCTAATCCGATTCCGTGCAGACGGGTCACTACTCTTCCCATTTGCGCCGTTTCCTCGTCTTTTCGGAAGGCTCGCATATAAGCGGTTATTTCGTCGTTATCTTTATAAAACATATGAATGCTTTCATAATCTTTTTTGTCTAAATCTTGATAGACGCAATTTTGCTCAACCACGAATATTTCGGCTCGCAGACGCAATATCTCGTATAGTTCCGTTAAGGTCAGTTCGTTAAAAGATTTTATAATCATATTTCCACGCCTTTCTGCTTTTTACTTCTTTATTCAACAACAAAGAAACTTTTCCTTCATAAACCTCAAACTATATACGCACATATATATCCATCTAATTGCCTAAATTTTTTAAAAATTTAAAATAATCATGAAGGAAAAATTTTCCTTATGTCGAAGTTAGAATAGTGGAATTATGCAGTAAAATAAAAAACAAAGGAGAGATTGTTTATGAGCGATCACATAGGTATTGTCGCCCATGACGGCTGGCTTGAGCCTTTTGAAAACGCAATTCGCGGCAGGCACGATCACGCGGAATGGATGGTGAACCGCCTTACGCAGAATAAAAAGATAAGCCTTAAAGAATTTGCTTCGGGACATCTTTATTACGGTTTGCATCGCACCGATAACGGCTGGGTATTTCGCGAATGGGCGCCGAACGCCATGAGCGTCTATCTCGTGGGAGATTTTAACGATTGGAAGGAAACGGACGCATACCGCCTGAAAAAAATCATGGGCACCGGAAATTGGGAGTTAAAGCTTCCTCTTGACCGCATGAAACACGGCGATCATTACAAACTTCGCGTCCATTGGTGGGGCGGCGAAGGCGAGCGAATCCCCGCTTGGTGTCAAAGAGTCGTGCAGGACGAAAACACCAAGATTTTCTCCGCGCAAGTTTGGTCCCCCGAGCCTTATCGTTGGCATGACGAGAATTTCCAAATTAAAAGAGATCCCCTCCTCATTTACGAATGTCATATCGGTATGGCCGGCGACAAAGAAGGGGTTTCCACTTATAAAGAATTTAAAGAGAACGTACTCCCCAGAGTTAAACGGGACGGTTACAACTGTATTCAGGTTATGGCGATACAGGAGCATCCATATTACGGAAGTTTCGGGTATCATGTCAGTTCCTTCTTTGCGGCAAGCAGTC
Source organism: Selenomonadaceae bacterium (assembly GCA_017634675.1). Lineage (GTDB taxonomy): Bacteria > Bacillota > Negativicutes > Selenomonadales > Selenomonadaceae > RGIG9201. The sequence goes on from JAGBMX010000052.1 coordinate 1,519, forward strand.
GTTTCGGCACTCCCGAGGAACTGAAAGACCTAATAGATACCGCTCATCAAGAGGGTATCGGCGTTATAATGGATCTTGTCCACAGCCACGCGGTTAAAAACGAAGTTGAAGGCTTAGGCAATTTTGCCGGAGACCCCAACCAATTTTTCTATCCGGGGGATCGTCACGAGCATCCAGGTTGGGACAGCCTTTGCTTCGACTACGGCAAGGACGACGTTATGCACTTCCTTCTCTCAAATTGCCGTTACTGGCTTGAAGAATATCATTTCGACGGCTTCCGTTTCGACGGCATAACCTCCATGCTCTATTACGATCACGGCATGGGAACTGCATACACCAGCTACGCCGACTACTTCAATGGCGCGCAGGACGATAACGCTATCTGCTATCTTACCCTTGCAAATCTTCTTATTCACGAAGTAAAGCCGTCTGCCATCACCATAGCAGAAGAAGTCAGCGGTATGCCCGGACTTGCGGCAAAATTCGAGGACGGCGGCTTTGGCTTTGATTATCGTTTAGCCATGAACATTCCCGATTACTGGATTAAGATTATAAAGGAAAAACGCGATGAAGATTGGGCTATGAGCGGGATTTTCTGGGAAGTCACCAACCGCCGCGCCGATGAAAAAACCATCTCTTACGCAGAAAGCCACGATCAAGCCTTGGTTGGGGATAAGACCATTATCTTCCGTTTGATAGATGCGGATATGTACTGGCATTTCAGCAAGAAGGACAGAAACGGCAATGTTGACCGCGGTATTGCCCTTCACAAGATGATTCGCCTTATCACGTCCTCCACCATGAACGGCGGTTACTTAAACTTCATGGGCAACGAGTTCGGGCATCCCGAATGGATTGATTTCCCAAGGGAAGGCAACGGTTGGAGCTATAAATACGCCCGTCGTCAATGGCATTTAGTGGACGATAAGAACCTTTGCTATCACTTCTTAGGCGACTTTGACCGTGAAATGCTCAAGGTTATTTCCTCGATTGAAAACTTCCCCAATGTGCCTGTGGTTGAGGTTTGGCATAACGACGGCGATCAAGTGCTCGCTTATATGAGAGGCGACACAATCTTCGTCTTTAACTTCTCGCCAAATCGTTCCTTTACGGATTACGGCTTCTTAGTCCCCCCCGGAGAATACGACGTGGTGTTAAACACCGACGCTACCCAATTCGGCGGGAACGGGCTTGCGGACGATCATGTGCCGCATTATACGAACTTCGATCCTCTCTACGAGGGCGAAAAGAAAGAGTGGCTGAAACTTTATTTGCCTGCAAGAAGCGCCGTTGTACTGAAAAAGAAATCGTAAAAAATAGCCTGCAACTTTTATGGTTGCAGGCTTCAGACTGTAGACAAAACGGGTTTTCCTCGAAAGATGAGGAAAACCCGTTTTGTCTACAGTCTGAACAATCCCAGAAATCAATTCCTGAGATTGTCTTTTTTTAAAATGCCTTAATTCAAGTTTTTTCTTCGCCAGAAGAAAAAACTACATACGTCAGCATTTCAACAAGACATCCGAGAGGCGAGAGATTTAAACTCCCGCCTTTCTTCCAATATAAACCCCAACCTAAGAGGTGGGGGACATCTAGTCTTGTTATATTTCCCATTCTTTTGCCGTCTCGGGGGACAATTTCCGCAGATCGTCTATAATTACCACACAATCCGGGATAACGTTTTGCATGACAAACTTCATTTTACTTTCCGGAATTGCCACGCAACCGCCTGTAAACGGCTTTTTAGGTGCCATGCAGTGCAAAAACAACGCCGATCCCTTGCCGGGAATGCATTTTTCATTGTAGCTGATATTCAAAATATAGGCGTAATGAGTACTATATTCCACCAGGTGTTCGCTGTTTTTTTTATCTAGACTGGGCGTTTGACGAATATCCACAAGTTGGTTGTACATCATACCAGGGCGAACGTCACCCGACCAATAATAGTTTTCGTCAACTTGAGTGTAAGGTATTTTGCAACCGGGATTTGCGGCAAGTCCTAATGCAGCGTCAAATCTGAATTTGCCGACAGGCGTTTTTCTGTCGCCTTCCTTAGTTTTACCCAACCCTGCTTTCCCGATAAACGCGGGAGTCGTCATAAGCTCTGTCCAAACTCCGTTCGCATCCTTCTCGTGAAAGGAAACCCAAGCCGTGGCCTCTCCCACTCCCGCCACTATGAAAAGTTGAGCGGCATTTTTAGCGGCGGGAAGCTTTCCAACCCAATCGGGCGACGCTTCCCGAGCGAAGGCTGCGCTAATTGTTGTTGTAATCGTTAAACACATGACAAATAATATTTTAAGATACTTATACATCTGAAATCCCTTTTGAGCGTTTTACTTTATATCGTAAACAACCGAGCGAAGACCTGCGGCTATGCGCTTTGCCAGGCGTTTATAGCCTTCTTCGTTATAGTGGAGAGCGTCCGGCATATATTTCTTTTGCTGAGCTTCAGCAAAGGGAGATATGCCGCTTTCGTTGAACATATCTATCACAGGCACGCTGTATGCGCCGCAGACTTCTTTCATGGCGTTCACATAATCGTCGGCTGAAAGATTTTGCGAATTTTTCTCCCAGGAATTCGGATATTTTTTTGTGGCGTGAACAAACTTAGACTTCATAGGCGTCATAAAGACGATGTCCCTTGAAGGATTTTGAGCGATAAGCGTGGTAAGCACAAATTCCACGGCGCCGTAAAAAGTATTCTTGTTGCCGTCATGCAGCGCGCCTAAAGGCACTCCGTTATTGAAATCGTTGACTCCCCCCATTACCAATACGACGTTGCTGTCTGCGCGAACCTTCCCAACGCGCTCTACAAAACTGTCTTTCCTATCGCTTGTTATGGCAAAACGAGAACCTTTTTTACCGATATTCATTATATCGTTTACGCCAATCAAGGTTTTTAAATGAGAAACCCAACTAATAGCGTTTCCGTCGCCTTTTCCGATGCCGTCTGCGCCCCATGTGGTAGAGTCTCCGAAACAATCAATCTTTAAATTGCCGGCCGCTGCTTGAACAGCGTTCTCCTTTCCGCCGGAAAAAAGCGCCAACCCCAATGCGCCGCCTGTCATTATTTTTAAAAAGTCGCTTCGATTCATAAACTTACCTCCTAAAAAATTTATGTCTTGATTATAACCCCGACGCCTCGTTTTGTATAGAGTTATTTTTTGAATTATGAAAATATTCTCCGTTTTCTCTATTCTTTTGCGCCAATAAAATTTAATTCTAAGCAGGATTTTTTTTTTTTTTTTAGAAGTAATAACAATATATGTTGTTTGGAGAAATTGTATGGATGAGATTAAAAACGGGCTAACCTTGGTTTTTACCGGTGACGGAAAGGGAAAAACAACTTCTGCGTTGGGGCTTGCGCTTAGAGCCTTCGGTCGAAAATTAAGAGTCTTGATACTACAGTTTATCAAAGGCGGCAAAGATAGCGGCGAACTTTACGCGCTGCAAAAACTTTCCAAAATAGGAAAAACAAGCGACGACGTAGGGCAGATAGAACTTAGGCAATTAGGCGAGGGCTTTACAAGGCGTGGCACGAAAAAAGAAGAAGACCATAAAAAAGCTGCGGCGGAAGCGTTAAAACAAGCCGAAATCGCAATTACCCGAGACGAATGGGATATGGTTATACTGGACGAAATACTGTACGCCGCAAAATTCGGACTCATACCGGAAAACGATATTATAAATCTTATTGACAAAAAAAAGGGAAATATACATTTGGTGCTAACGGGTCGAAACGCAAGCGAGGCAATAATAGAAAAAGCCGATTTGGTAAGCGATATAAAATGTGTAAAGCATCCCTTTGAAAAGGGAATTGCGGCAAAAGCGGGAATCGAATTCTAACAAGACTAGATGTCCCCAACCTCTTATGTGGGTGTGTATATCGGAGAAAGGCAGGATTTGAAATCTCGCGCTTCTTAGGTCTCTTGCTCTCATGCTGACGAATGAATTTTTTTATTCTGGCGAAAAAAACCTGAATTAAGGCATTTTAAACTTTGGAGGTATTTCATGGAAGTTAACGATGTAGTTTGCGGTTTTAGGCTGACCAAAATTACTCCTATAAAGGAAATAGACGGAGAAGGGTTTTTATTCCACCATGAAAAATCCGGCGCCAAACTCTTTTTTATAAAGACCGACGATGACAATAAGGTTTTCTCCATAGCTTTTCGCACTCCTCCCACAAACGACACGGGAGTTGCGCATATCTTGGAACATTCCTGCCTTTGCGGTTCTAGAAAATATCCGTTAAAAGAACCTTTTGTGGAACTGGTGAAAGGCTCTTTAAACACATTTTTAAACGCCATGACTTATCCGGATAAAACCGTCTATCCCGTAGCAAGCCGCAATCCTAAGGATTTTCGCAATTTGATGGACGTATATCTGGATGCCGTTTTTTATCCTAAAATTTACGACGAAAAAGAGATATTAATGCAAGAAGGTTGGCATTACGAGGTTAAGGACAACGAGCTTACATTGTCGGGCGTTGTTTACAATGAAATGAAAGGCGCGCTTTCCTCCGCCGACTCGCTTTTATCAAGCAAAATAATGAAGTCGCTCTATCCGGATACCACATACGGCTTCGAATCCGGTGGAGATCCGGAAGCAATTCCCTCGCTTACGCTTGAGGATTTCCTTTCTTTCCATAAAAAATATTATCATCCCGCAAACAGTTATATATACCTATACGGAGATTTGGATATAGAAGAAACCCTTTCCTACATTGACGGCGAATACCTGTCTAAATTTGATAAAATCGACGTAGATTCCGAAGTAGCCCATCAACCGGAATTTGACGGTTTAAAACGATTTGAGGAATTTTACCCCTGTGGAGAGGACGAGGATACCGCCGAAAAAACTTTTTTAAGTTTAAATTATAAAACCGGCGATGCGCTTGACAATGAAACGGCGCTAGGGCTGCAAATTTTGGAACACGCCTTGATTGACAGTTCATCTTCGCCCCTAAAAAAAGCTCTCATTGAAAAAGGCCTGGGAAAAGAAGTCGAAGGTAATTACGAGGCCGAGATTTTAGAGCCTTTTTTCAGTGTTATTCTAAACAATTCCGAAGCTGAAAAAGCCGACGAATTTTTAAAAACCGTTGACGAGACTTTCCGAAACCTTGTTCAAAACGGGATTGACAAAGAACTGTTGCAATCTGCGGTAAACACCTTTGAATTTAAACTAAGGGAGGCAGATTTTGGCACGGCGCCCAAAGGACTCATTTATAATTTGTCTTCTCTCAGGAATTTCCTATATGACGGCGACCCTACAGCTCCTCTGATTTACGAACCTTTAATAGCCCGCATGAAAAAGGGTGTTGACGATGGATATTTCGAAAATTTGATAGAGAAATATTTCATAAACAATCCGCATGAAACCCTTGTAACCCTTAAGCCTTCTCCAAGTATGGGGAGAGAACGGGACGAGGCGCTGAAAAACAAACTTGAGAAAATAAAAAGCTCCATGACGAAGGAAAAACTGAGCGAATTAAAAGCCGACGGAGAAAAGTTGCTTCAAAGGCAGGAACGAGAGGAAACGGAAGAAGCGTTAAGAAGTATTCCTATCTTGAAACTTTCGGACATAAGGAAAAAAGCGTACGAATACCCTCTTTCCGAAAGAGAGGCGGACGGCGTGAAGATCCTGTTCAGCGACATCGAAACCAACGGCATTTCCTATGTCAATCTTTATTTCGACGCATCAAAGGTAGAAAAGGAAGATATTCTCTCAGCCTATCTTTTGGAAAGTATAATGCTTGAAGTTGGTACTAAGTACCATTCTTACGAGGAATTAGGAAAACTAATCGACCTTAACACGGGCGGGATTTATGCAGATTTAGACGTGATTACCAGAGCCGGAGACGCGGACAATTTCAAACCGATGTTTAAAGTTGCGGGGAAATCCCTTTTAGATAAACTTTCCGCTATGTTCTCCCTGTTTGAGGAGGTGTTGAATTCCTCCGAGTTTACGGATAAGAAGCGGATGAAAGAAAGGCTCCACGAAATAGTGGTCGCATCGGAAACAAGCATGCAGCGAACGGCTCATCAAATCGTCGCCGAAAAACTTGCGAGTTACTCCTCGGCGGCAGGCGTGTATTTGGAACTTGGCGATCTTCCCTTTTATCGCTATGTAAAAGGACTTTTGGCGAATTTTGACGACAATTTTAAGAATATAGTCGAAGATTTAAAACGGGTGGCGAAGCGCATCTTCACCAAGGAAAATCTTATTGTAAGCGCAACTTTTAACAAGGCTTATTACGAAGATTTTGAGAGCGAACTGAAAAAATTCGTCGCAAAACTTGACGATACGCATTTTAAAACTCAAAAATACGACTTTAAAATAGAGCAAAGAAACGAAGGACTCATGTCCTCCTCTCAGGTGCAATATGTGGGAAAAGGCGCAAATTTCATAAAGCTAAATCATAAATTTACGGGGACGCTTCATGTTTTGGAAACCATTCTTCGCTACGATTATTTCTGGACAAACATTCGCGTAAAAGGCGGAGCTTACGGAGCCTTCGCATCTCTCAAACGAGACGGCAGCTTATATTTTGGCTCTTACCGAGATCCCAATTTAACGGAAACCATCCGTATTTTTGACGCAACTAAGGATTACTTGGCAAATTTTAACGTATCCGACAGAGAAATGGATAAGTTTATCATAGGCACGTTCGCCGGCATAGACATACCGCTTACGCCTAAATTAAAAGGAGATGCGGCGGCTCTTTGTTATCTAAGGGGAGTAAGCTATGAGGACAGGCAAAAGAGTCGAAATGAGATATTATCTACTCGTCAAGCGGACATTCGCGCTCTTTCAAACTTAGTCGGCGACGCAATGAACCAAAACAACTTATGCGTTTTTGGCAATGAAGAAATCATAAAGCAAAACAGCGACATCTTTAAAGAAACCTCAATGGTTATGAGCGATTAAGGAGGGGTATCCATGAAAAAAGTCATCTTTAAAGGCGCCGGAGTCGCCATTGTTACGCCGTTTGGCGATACGGGCATCAATTTTGAGGAATTTGGGCGCGTAATAGAAGATCAAATCGCAAACGGCACGGATGCGATTATCGTCACGGGCACTACGGGGGAATCTGCCACCATGAGCGACGAAGAACACCGAGCGGCGATAAAATTCGTGGTTGAAAAAGTAAACCGTCGTGTTTCCGTTATCGCCGGCACGGGGTCAAACGAAACCGCTTACGCCGTAGAACTCACAAAATACGCAAAAGATATTGGCGCAGACGCCGCCCTTGTGGTAACGCCGTACTACAACAAATGCACTCAAAAAGGGCTTGTTCGCCATTACAACATGATAGCCGACGCAGGGCTTCCCGTTATTCTCTACAGCGTGCCGTCAAGAACGGGAGTTTCGTTTAAAACCGAAACTTATAAGGAACTTTCCAAACATCCAAACATAGTCGCCGTAAAGGAGGCAAACGGAGATTTATCATCCGTGCTTCGCACCCGTTACGCTTGCGGCGACGAACTTCACATATATTCCGGAAACGACGATCAGATCGTTCCTATTTTGTCTCTTGGAGGCAAGGGCGTTATTTCCGTGCTGTCAAACGTTGCGCCGAAAGTGGTTCACGACATCTGTGCCCTTTACTTTGAAGGGAAAACCGAAGAAGCCTCAAAGCTTCAAATAGAGTATTCGGATTTAATAGACGCTCTTTTCTGCGAGGTAAACCCCATTCCCGTAAAGACCTCAATGAAACTTATGGGCTACAATGTGGGAAATCTTCGCATGCCTTTAACCGACCCCGAGGAAAAAAATTTGGAGCAGATAAAAAAAGCCCTAAAAAATCACGGGCTGATTAAATAAGGAGAGATATTTCATCATGACAAAATTTTTAAAATTGCTTGTACTTACTTTTATGTTTGCGGCTTTCGGCGCTGTGGCTTTCGCTCATTCCGACAGAGAGACAATCACAGAAGGCGCGGATTTATCTTCGGTACACCGTATAGCTTTGGGATGGCCGCTTTACATCAAAGCCGAAGAGACGGATTTATCCGACAGGGAGGTAATAGAAACCGTCTTTGGCGCAAGCAAGGTTGCAAGAACCTATGTAATATCCTACGACGATGCCGTAAAGAACATTAAGAGTTCAAACAAGGTGGATATTTCCGTACTGGACAAGAAAAAAGCCGCCGCCGAGTTTAAAAAATACATCAAAAATCATGCGGACGCATACGTCATCTTAACCGTTGCCAACAACAGCCGCTTGACCTTATTTTTCGATGTGTATCAAGCCGGCACAGACAATCTTCTTTACACATATCAAATAGAGGCGAATCGCTCCGATAAATCCACCAAACCTACTTATAACACCCTTTCCGAGCAGTTCTACAAGCATTTTGAACGAGCTGCGAACGAGCAACAGAAGAAAAACGCCAAGAAAAACTAACATAGAAAAGCTGCCGAAATCTGGCAGTTAGTATGGGATGGGTTTTATCGGCTAACAAAAAGGACAATCTGTGATAATTTATCTCGCAGATTGTCTTTTTTGTTACACCTGCTTTAACAGCGTCCTGTCTATCTTCCCGTTAAGATTTAGAGGCATCTCGTTTACGGTTCCCGTTAAAAACAGGTTTTTTTGAATCGCTATTGAAAGCGTGACGCAATAATGCTAAAATTGCGTTAAAGGAAGTGATGCGAATGGGAGCAGTAGATAAAGAAACCAAAGCGTATTTATCAAATAAGGAACGATTTGCCGACGCTTTTAATTTCTCCATTTACAACGGAGATTACGTCATCCATCCCGAAAACCTAAGTCCGATGGATACTTCCGCCATAGCTTTGCCATACGGAGAAAATGACGATTTGTTTAAGCGACGAATCATGGAATGCGCCGAAAAGCCTTCACGATATGTTGGCAATAGACGATAAGCGGCTTTTACAATATATCCCAAACTATGAACTCAATCTATTAACGCCACAGTCGTTTCATAAAAAATGTAAAAGGCGAGATAGTGCCGTTCATGGTCGACCCCTCCGCCCTTTGGGCACCTCCCCTTTCAGGGGAGGCTCTCTGACTTCACTTTTGCGGCCATATTGAAAAAAGTTTCCTCTCTAGTGCCTCCCCTGAAAGGGGAGGGGGACCGCGAAGCGGTGGAGAGGTTGACTGTGAACGGCACTATTTAATTTTTTTATCATGTTATAACTTTTTGTGAAACGACCGTGTATTAACGCCGGCTCATATTGATGATAAAGATTTCGATAAGTTCCGCACGGGGCTTGGCTCCGTCATGCAATTTGCCAAACACAGGAATGACGAAGATATAAGTTGGATGGGAAATAACAAACGTTTTGAAGAAATGGACAGAGAAACAGCCAATCTGATAAAA
>JAGBMX010000053.1 GCA_017634675.1 Selenomonadaceae bacterium
GGCGGAGGGAGAGCCGTGAAGAGCACGATATTTATTGATTTGTCTACAGTCTGTACATACGTCAGCATTTCAACAAGACGTCCGAGAGGCGGGAGATTTAAACTCCCGCCTTTCTTCCAATATAGACCCCCACCGTAGAGGCACGGGACATCTAGTCTTGTTATATATCCGCAAAATGAGAAATCAGAGAGCCTCCCCTGAAAGGGGAGGTGCCCGAAGGGCGGAGGGGTTGACCATGAAGAGCAATATTTTTCTTTTTTTACTACCCGTGAATAGTAACTTAACTTTATCTTGCATTTATATCAAATTAAGTTTACAATAAGAAACGAATTTTTTTGGAAGGAGAAATAACAAGTGATAGACAAGATAATTGATGCATTGCCTACCGTAGCTTCGCATATAGCGTTTGTGGCGGTGGTGTTTTTGGCGGTGCGGCTCATCTGCAACGCCTTAAAACGCCTTATAGACGCAAGGACCCATAGCGAAACAGGCAGGTCTGTTACGCTTTTAACCAATATTTTAAATCTTGTGATTTACGCCATCGGTATTTTAATAGTCCTATCGCATTTTAACATTTCGATAGCGCCGATTCTTACCGCAATGGGCGTTGGCGGTATGGCGGTGGCGTTAGGTTTGCAAGAGACCTTGCAGAATATTTTTTCCGGCCTTTGGCTTATCGTGTCAAAGCAAATTCAGACCGGGGATTTTATACGGCTCTCCGACGGTCAGCAGGGCAGAGTTACGGACATTACATGGCGTTACACCACTGTACGCTCCATACTTGGTAATTTAATCGTTATCCCTAATAAAAATCTTGCAAGTTCCATTATCACGAATTATAACTTGCCCGAAAAGGACATAACCATAAAAATTCCCATAGGGGTGGATTACAAAAGCGATTTGGACAAGGTTGAGCGCATAACGCTTGAAGTTGCCAACAAGGTTATGCACGATATGGCCGAATACAGCGATATACCGCCGAAAGTGCTGTTCCATACCTTTGGCGATTCGGCGATAGAGTTTGACGTGCTCATCCACTCCGCGCGCTTTGAGATGCAGGTGGAACTAAAGCACAACTTTATAAAAGCCCTGACCCGCAAATACAGAGAAGAAAACATCAACATTCCTTATCCCATTCAGACGGTTATTCACGAAGGGAAATAGAAAAAAGTTGCCCATTACAGAACCATTCCCCGGAGAGGGGAGTGGTTTTGCGATGAGCAACTTTTTTGTTTGCTTTTTTTTTTAAAAGGTGTTAATATGAAAAAAAGAGGGTTGCCGACGTTTCCTCCGTCACGCCCTCTTATGATTAAATTATCGTTGGAAAGGACGCAGACTTGGTTTTTATCACGCTCCTTTCTCTAAACAACACCAACAGGAGTTGCTATTTCAGCAGGGTAGCAACTCCAATTACAACTTGTACAATTGCTATGACCAGCATATAGCGTTCGTACTTCGTCATGAGCTGCCCCCTCCTTTCGAGAGAGGTCGCGAACACATCGACAACTCCGAGTAAAGTGTAACATTTTAATCAAACGTTTTCAAGTGTTTTTCATGTTTGAAATTAAATTATGTGATTTTTCTGTTACTATTCACAAGTAATACAACATATTGATTAGAGAGGTGAATTAGTGCCGTTCACAGTCGACCCCTCCACCGCTTTGCGGTCCCCCTCCCCTTTCAGGGGAGGCACTAGAGCGGCAGCTTTTGCCCTTACATCCACAAAACTAACAATCAGAGAGCCTCTCCTGAAAGGAGAGGTGCCCGAAGGGCGGAGAGGTTGACCATGAAGAGCACTATTTTTCTTTTTGTACTACCCGTGAATAGTAACATTTTTCATGTTTGAAATTAAAATATCTAATTTGCGTCAAACTTAGGCTCTGTTTCCAAAAGAAGCGCGTCTCGGGCGGATTTGCTTTCGGAGAAAAACGAATGGGCGGCTGTTCTGTCTTTTGACATGATGGCCGCTTTTATTTTTTGGAGAATACCGATGTAGTCGTCAATGTTACGGACAATGTGGGAGGAATTGGTCATGAGGATGTCGGCCCACATATCGGCGTTTGAGGAGGCTATGCGGGTGGTATCTCTAAATCCGCCGCCTATAAGGTTCTTTGCCACTTCCTCATGGGGGCTTTCCTCCAAAAGATGCACCATGGCGGCGGCGGCTATGTGGGGAAGATGGCTTATGACGCTGGCCGCGCCGTCGTGGGCGGCTATGGGAAGATAGGTAAATTTCGCCCCCGTCTTTACCAGTAGGCGCATTAACCTGTCATAGATTTCATTTGGCGTATCTTCGTCTTTTATGATGACATACATCTTGTTTTCGAAAAGATTTGCTTTTGCCGCTGTAACGCCGCTTTTTTCCCTGCCTGTCATGGGATGACCCGCGATAAAATATACGTTTTTGGGGAGAATTTGTTTTACGGCGGAAAATATCTCGCCTTTAGTGCTGCCGCAGTCGGTGATAATTGTTTCCGGAGCGATATGCGGGAGGAGATTTTTTATAATGGGAACCATTTGAAGGATAGGAGTGGCAAGGTAAATAACGTCGGCTTTCGCCGCAATTTGTAAATTAGGCGCTATCTCATCGATGGCGCCTAATTTGACAGCTGCGTCAAGATTTGCCCTGTTCCTGCCGTAGCCTAATATATGTATATCTTCCCCAAAGTTTTTTTTCAGGGCAAGTCCTAAGGAGCCGCCTATAAGGCCAACCCCTATTACAGACAATCTAATCATAATTCTTTACCCATAAACTTGGCAAACTCTCTGACTTCGGCCATTAAAGCCTCGAAATTTTTGGGCGTCAAGGATTGATCGCCGTCGGAGAGGGCGACTTCCGGATGTGGATGCACTTCTATTATAAGACCGTCCGCGCCCGCCGCAACGGAAGCTCTCGCCATGGGACGCACCATCTGCCAACGTCCCGTGCCGTGACTTGGATCCACCACAATGGGAAGATGCGAAAGCTCTTTAACGGCGGCAACGGCTGAAAGATCCAATGTATTTCTTGTAAAGGTTTCGTAAGTCCTGATGCCGCGCTCGCAGAGTATAACGTTGTTGTTTCCGCCGCTCATTATGTATTCGGCGGCGTTAAGCCATTCGCTGATGGTAGCGGACAGTCCTCTCTTTAACATAACGGGTTTGTCGCCTTTGCCCAGCTTTTTTAAAAGCTCGAAATTCTGCATATTGCGGGCGCCGACTTGAAAAACGTCCGCATATTTGCCGATTAAGTCCATATCGTCGTGGTTTACTATCTCGGTGACAACTTTAAGCCCCGCTTCGTCGGCGACGGAACGCAAGAGTCTGAGTCCTTCTTCGGCAAGCCCCTGAAAATCGTAAGGGGAAGTCCTGGGTTTAAAGGCGCCGCCCCTTAAAAACTGCGCGCCCGCTTTTTTTACCGCGAAGGCGGCCTCTCTTAATTGCTCGATGTTTTCGACGGCGCAAGGACCAGCCATTATCGCAAGGTGCTTGCCGCCAATCTTTACGCCGCCCACGTCTATAACGGAATCTTCCGCTTGGAAATTGCGGCTTACCAGCTTATATTTCTCCGTGACGCGAAGGGTTTTTTCAACACCCTCCATCATGTTCATCTCTAAGGACGCGATTTTCTTCTTATCGCCGATAACGCCGACGATCGTGCATTCTTCACCTGTGGAAAGATGAACCTTAAGCCCGTTGTTCTTGACTCTTTCCACAACCCTGTCAATGTCCTTTTGAGTAGCTTTTGGACTCATAACTATAACCATAATGATTCCTCCCGAGAATGTATATAATAAAAGATAAACTAAAGAATAAAAACGGTAAAATTTTATCATATACCGCATTTTTTTTAAAGCTATAAATTATTGTATATTTGCATACAAAATGGTAGAAAAAAAGCAACTTCGAAATTTGAAGTTGCTTCGAAGATTTCCGAGGAACGCCGACTTACTGCAACAAACTAAGCACGGCGGAGCCGTTTTGATTCGCTTGCGCCAGCATACTTTGCGAAGCTTGGAGGAGGACGTTGGCTTTTGCGTACTCCGACATTTCCTTCGCCATATCTGCGTCGGATATTACGCTCTCGGAACTCTGGGTGTTTTCGCTTGTCGCGGTAAGATTGGCGACGGTAAACTCAAGTCGATTCTGCAAAGCGCCTATGTTGGTCTGTTCGTCAAGGGCGTAATCTATGGCGTTCTCAAATACGGATATGGCGGCGTTCGCCGCTTCTCTCGTGGCAAGGCTCACATACGCGCCGTCGTCGTCTATAAGTCCCAACGCTTTGGGGCGCATATCGGCAAAATTTAAAGCGATTGTTTGGTTCGCCTTGGTTCCTACCTGCAAATGCAGGGGATTTGGCTTATCCGCCACTTTTTCCGTTTCGTAGGTAATATTTATCTTAATGTCGCCCGTACCGTCGTTTATGTATTCTTCCGGCCAAATGGCGGTGAGTCCTCCCGTAAAAGTGGTCTTGGGAGTGGTGGGCAGTCTCCAGTCGGATATTGGTCCCGTCTCCGGCACGATGGTTTCGGCTGTTTTCGTACTGCCGCCCATATCGGAACCTGTGACGGCGCCCGTATCGTCGTTGAACATAATAACGCCGCAATAATCCTTCAAGAAAGTTACTGCGCTCGCCGTATCTGTGCCGCCGTGAGCCGTAAGATCCGCAATGTAAGCGCTTGTAAGCGCCGCAGCGTTGGCAAACCGACCGCCCGTGCAAGCGGCAACCGCTTCGTTATATGCCGCCATGCCGCCGGTGGCGTGAGAGTCAAGAGTACTCATGAAGTTTTTTATAACATTGAGTTGGCTCGTCCCGGTAGACGCAGCGCCTTGTTTTGCCATGTAGTGAAGCAGGGTATATCCAATGGCGTAAGCGGAAGAGCCTTCTTCGTAACTCATGGGATCCGCCAAAGCGCCTGTAACGTTTGCAACCTGACTTTTCATGGCGTAATTTATTATGGTGCCGGTGCGAAAATCGTCGATGCCGTGCACCAGTTCCGCCGTGCCTTCTATTATATATTTAGGGAGGGAATGAAAATTTTTGATATTCGCCGACATAACGGCGTGAACCAGCTCGTGGGCGATGGTTCTGTCCAAATAACCGGAGCTGGGGGTTGTGTAGCCGCTTAAATTCGTTTTGTCTATAGCGTCGTAAAAATCCATATTAATGGTAAGGTCTAGTCCCGTGGCTTCGCCGCCGGAGGAATAGCTGGAGACGTACGCCAAGACATCGCCGCCTTCATGGCTGAATTTTACGTTTATCTCGTTTACATAAGTTCCGCTTTCGTCAAAACTCATGCCGTAGGAAGCGCCGATAAGATCGAGGCAGCTTTGGAACCATTCGCTGTTTAAGGCTCTTATTATATGCGCTTCGGGGCTGTCGTCGTTCTTATCGGAGTCTATAACCGCATTGGTAACGGTCAGATCCGTCATTGGGGTCGCGTTGTTTAAAAGGTATTTGCCGTTATAGGTTACATGGGCGTTATCGTCAATCTGCTCTATAAAAGCGTCCACTTCTTTTTGTATAATGGCGCGGTCGTCGTCGGTATTGGTATCGTTGGCGGCGTTTATGGCGCGTTCCTTTAACGTGCGCAAAATATCGACGGTAGACTGCACGGCGCCTTCAGCCGTACGCAAGAGGCTCTGTCCGTTCTGGGCGTTTCTTACGTCCTGTTCCAACGCTCTTAACTGAACCTGCATATTTTTCGATATGGCAAAACCCGAAGCGTCGTCGGCTGCGCCCGTTATTCTTGAACCTGTCGCTACCTTCTTTAAACTTTTTTTCAGCGATTTGCTGTTTTTATCAAGCGTATTCGTTATTCGTTTGGCCGGCATATTATTTTTTATCATTAACGCCATTACTCAAGCCTCCTTAGCGCCGGTTAACAATTTAATAATACTGTTTTATGTTATATCGTATAATTTTTAAAAAAACTTAAATTGTATCACAAAAAAATTCTCTCCGAAACGGGAGAGAATTTAGACTGTAGACAAATCAATAAATATCGTGCTCTTCAGGGCTCTCCCTCCGCCCTTCGGGCACCTCCCTCTAAGAGGGAGGCACTCGGATTGCGACTTTTGAGCCAAAAAATTTCAATATTTCCTCAAACCAAGCCCCC
>JAGBMX010000054.1 GCA_017634675.1 Selenomonadaceae bacterium
AAAGAAAAGAGAAAGAGAAAGAAAAAACTTTAATAACTGGTTTTGGATCGACATAAAGATTTTATTCTAAAATCAACTACCCGGGAGTCCAGAGGGTATTTTGCCCTTTGGCGGGGCGCAGGGGCGGCGTCCCGACTACACATCCATTATTTTGTCCAAACCTACGGTAAGACCTTTTAACGAAAGGATTTTTTTGCAAGCTAAGACAACGCCGGGCATGAAAGAAACTCTGTCCATCGAGTCGTGGCGAATGGTTAAGGTTTCGCCCAAGTTGCCGAAAATAACTTGTTGATGAGCGACAAAGCCGGGTAAGCGTACGCTGTGGATATGCATACCGTCTACTTCCGCGCCCCTTGCGCCAGCTAATTTTTCTTTTTCGTCCGGGTGTCCCTGCTTCATGCTCTCTCGCACTTCTCGTATCATCTCGGCGGTTTGTACGGCTGTTCCGGACGGCGCGTCAAGTTTTTTGTCGTGGTGAAGTTCTATTATCTCTACGTTCTTAATGTATTTTGCCGCTTGACGGCTGAAAAGCATCATAAGCACAGCGCCTATTGCGAAGTTTGGCGCGATAAAAGCGGGAGTGTTATTTTCTTCCGAAAGTTTTTTCAGCTCTTCTTTTTCGGCGTCGCTAAGTCCCGTAGTTCCTATTACAGGTGAAACTTTCATCGTTATGGCCGTCTTTGCGCTTTCAAACACTACATCCGGTCTGGTAAAATCAACCATAACCTGCGGCTTTTTCGTTTCTATCGCTTTTTTCAAATCCTTTTCCACAATAACGCCGTTCTTAGAAAGCCCCGCAAGCTCTCCTGCGTCGCCGCCTTCCATAATATCTACGGCTCCGACTAAATTTAATTCATTATCTTCAATAACGGCCTTCAACACGGCGCGTCCCATGCGCCCACAGGCGCCGTTTACCAACACGTCAATCAAAAATCTCGCCTCCATTTTGCTGTTGGGGCAAAGCCTCAACAGAATTCAAAAAAGGGAGCTTATGCTCCCTTTTTATTTTCTTCTTAACCATTCGGGAATGTCAATTCCTATCTCAAAAGCCTTGTCCTCCGTTTGAGGGGCTACGGCATCAACAGGTCGCGCATTGCTTTGATTAGTCACAGACGTTGCGTGATTTTTATTCATCGGTGAAGTATTTAAAGGATTAGCGTTACCGGGATTTACAAAAGAGGGTTTGGCTATTGTCAAAGGTTCTGACACTCCTGGAACTTGATTTTGTTTTGATGGGCTAAATCCTGTCGCTATAACCGTAACGCTGATTTTATCACCCATGGATTCGTCGAGCGCTGCGCCAAAGATAAGGTTTACATCGGGATGCGCAGCCTCTTGAATGGTGACGAAAGCTTCGTTTACTTCCATCATGGAAAGGGATTCGGGAGCGCCCGTTATGTTTAAGAGTATGCCTTGCGCGCCTTGGATGTCGATTTCTAAGAGCGGCGATTCCACAGCTTTCTTAGCGGCTTCAACCGCAGCGTTTTCTCCTACCGCTTCGCCAATCCCCATAAGAGCGGAACCGGAATTGCTCATAATAGTTTTAACATCCGCAAAGTCAAGGTTTACAAGTCCCGGTTTCATAATTAAATCTGAAATTCCCTTAACGCCCTGATACAGCACATCGTTTGCAATGCTAAAAGCCTGCGTCATGGGAGTGTTCCTGTCCACTACCTGCAAGAGCCTGTCGTTGGGGATTGTGATAATCGTGTCAACGTGTTGTTGCAGATTTTCAATACCCATGTCGGCTTTCTTCTTTCTGGAAGGTCCTTCAAAGAGGAAAGGTTTTGTCACAACGCCAACGATAAGCGCGCCGACTTCCCTTGCGCATTCAGCCACAACGGGAGCTGCACCGGTTCCCGTGCCGCCGCCCATGCCTGCCGTAACAAAAACCATATCCGAGCCTCGTAAAGCTTCTAAAATATCGTCTCTGCTTTCTTCGGCTGCTTTTTCTCCGATTTCGGGTTTTGCTCCGGCGCCAAGACCTCTTGTGAGTTTTTCGCCTATCTGCATTCGTTTCATGGCGTTAGAATGGCGAAGCGCCTGCGCGTCCGTGTTCACCGCGATAAAATCAACGCCGTCAAGCCCCAATTCTATCATGCGATTAACGGCGTTGCTTCCGCCGCCGCCTACGCCTACCACTCTTATTTTTGCATATTGGTCGAGTCCGCCTATATCGTCTAATTCAAACACTATCACAACCTCCATTTTTTTGAGGTAAAAATTTCATTTAGAAATTCAGATGTATTCTACCATATTTTTTTGAATATGAAAATAGTTTTTTTCTACTCTTATTCTATAATTTCGCTCAAAGTAGATTTTTCCTCAGCAACCGAAGGCGTTGTCCGTTTTTTCAAATAATGCCGCCTTAGCATGGCAAGGTTTTTAAATATTCTAAAACCAAACGCCAATAACGCCACATAGTATAAGTCTATTCCCAATCGATCGCCTATATATACCAAAAACGTCGCCATAAGCGCGTTGGAGAAAAATCCTGTGATAAACACCACGTTTTCAAATTTGTTGTTGGCAGCAGCCCTAAGTCCGCCAAAAATCGCGTCTAACGATGCGAGTATCGCCACGGAAAAAAGTTTTGAATAAGCTATAGGCACCAAAATAGGGCAGAGCGAACCTAGGATAAGCCCTAATATCAAGCCTGTTATGGGAAGCGCCATACTATTCCTCCTCCGCAGTTTTGGCGTAATTAAAGTGGATAACTCCGCGATAAGGCGGCACGTAAACCGAATCGGACGGCGCAATCTCAAGCTGAATACCCCATACTTTTAATGTTTCTGCGACTCCTCCCCGCATTTTTAACGCGCTTTCAAGATTTTTCTTATCTCCTATGGCGCGAATTTCAAAAGGCGCGGCGGAACGCACGTTGTTTACGGATAAAGTAGGCCCCGCGCAGCGAATTTCGCTCGTACCGATAAGCCTCTGTCCGTTTATGGAAATAGCCTCTGCGCCCGCCGCTCGGAGTTCGTTTATCACTCTTAACATATCGTCGTCGTGGATTATGTAGAGATTGGCGTTTTCTCCCGCTCTTGCCGTCTGCTTGCTGTCATCCATCTTTACTATAACGCCTTCGCCCTTCATAGCGGTAAGCGCCGCCTGACGACGAAGAGCCGTTTCCTGTTCTCCACCTAAACGCTTGTTAAGATTCGCCACTTCTTCTAAAAGAGCGTCCCTTTCCTTTTCCGTTTGAATAAGACGATCGGAAAGTTCTTCCACTCTCTGGTACGGAAGGGATTCTCTCATATCCTCGGTCATTCTAAATTGCAGAGCCAGCAAGAATCCCACCACCATGCACACCGAAGCGATGGAAAGCTGTCCTCTTTTTACAATCTTCACTCTTTCACTTCTTCCGCATTAACTTCTTCCTTCAGCTTAACAAAAGGCACGTTAAAGTAAAAATCCGCATATTCAAGCGGCATGGGATTTTTTTTGATGTCTTCCAAAAAATTCATTGTCAGTTTCGCTTTTACTTCCATCTCCGAAAGGTCTCCCAAGCGAAGCTTTATTCCCATCATGGTTTCTCCCCAAATCTCGCCGCTATCGGTCAGTTCAAGCTCTTTAATCGTTTTTACGGAATTATCATCCAACATATCCAAAAACGCAAGTATTTTTTTTGCAACGTCGTTTTGTACCTCGTCGCCTATAAAAGCATCCTTTAAATATATTCCTTTTATATTTGGTACCTCCGAAAATTTTGGAGCCGTATAAGCGTCTATTATTTTTCCGCCCTTATCAACGGCAAAATAACAATTCTCCGCCGCAATGGTAGCCACTGGCAATCTTTCTTTTACGGAGATATCGAGATAACACGGAAGCGACCGGCGCACTACGGCTTCTTCGATTCTTAAATCGTTTAGCAATCGCTTTGAAATCTCGTCCGTTTCAATTGAAAACAACGGCGTGCCATAGGGAATATTGCAAATCCTTACAATATCCTCGTTAGTCATAAACCGCATCCCATCGGCGCGAATTTCGCGTAAAACGAAAATAGGCGCATATATGAAGATAAGCAAGATAATGAAAGCTATAAGAAGATAAATAATACCGGGTCTAACGCTTCTTTTCATATATTCGCCTCCTTGCGGTAATTTGAAAAAACAATTGTTAAAGTTTTTTCTCTCTTTCTTTGCTACTTTCTTTCTCTCTTTTTTTCAAAAAAGAGAGAAAGAAAGTAGCAACTAACAATCTTAATCGTACCTTTCGTCAAACACGCGCGCCGTCTTCTTTTCGCTTCGGGGAAGAACGCCGATTTCGACTATTTTTACAAGAGGCGTAAAGCCGATTTTGCTCTTTACGGCGGCGGCAATTCTGTTTGCAAGATCTAAGAAGTTTACGCTGCCGTTGGTTTCGACATAAATTCGCATGGTGTCCTTGCCGTCCAAGTGACTGAGACGAATTTGGTATTCGCTTGACACTTCGGGAAATTTCTCCAGCACTTCTTCGATTTGTTTCGGGAATACGTTTACACCCTTAATCTTAATCATATCGTCGCTTCTGCCGCTTATGACATCGATTCGCGGGAACTTAGAGCCGCAAGCGCAATCGCCGGGAATAATACGGGAAATATCGTGTGTGCGGTAGCGAATAAGGGGAGCGCCTTCTTTTACGAGGGTTGTGAGGACAATTTCGCCCCATTCGCCGTCGGGCAGGTTTTCGCCGGTTTTGGGGTCGATTATCTCAAGATAAACGTAATCGTCAAAAATGTGCATTCCATTGTCTTCGTCGCAGCTTATGCCGATACCGGGACCGTAAATTTCGGTAAGTCCGTATATGTCGTAAATTTCAATGCCAAGTTCTTTTCTGATGCGGTCGCGTACTTTCTGCCCCCAACGCTCCGAGCCGATGATTCCCTTTTTAAGATGGATTTTGTCCTTAATCCCGCGTTTTTCTATTTCTTCCGCCAACAACAATGCGTAAGAACTTGTGGCGGTGAGAACCGTAGTCTTCATATCCATCATCATGTCAAGCTGCTTATTGGTATTTCCCGGGCCAAGCGGCACAGTCATTGCGCCTAAGCGCTCCGCGCCCAATTGAAATCCTATTCCAGCAGTCCAAAGTCCATACCCGGGGGTAATGTGTATGCGATCCTTATTTGTGACTCCCGCTATTTCATAGCAACGACAGAACATCTTCGCCCAATCTTCCACATCTTTTTTTGTATATGGAATAATTACGGGCGTTCCCGTTGTGCCGGACGAAGAATGAATGCGAACGATTTCCTCCTCCGGCACAGCCATCAGTCCTAACGGGTAAGCGTCCCTTAAATCCTGTTTTTCGGAAAAGGGCAGCTTCTTAAAATCCTCTGCGCTTGATACGCCTTCAACGCCAGCTTCCTTTAACTTCTTTCCGTAAAAATTCCCTACGCTTGTCAATCTTTTTATCTGCTTATCGACCAATTTCAACTGCTCGTTTGAAATTTCCACAAGTCACACTCCTTTTTTATAATCAACTTCCTTCTTTCTTTTTTCTCTTTCTTTTTTGTAAAAAAGAAAGAGAAAAAAGAAAGAAGCAAAGAAAAAAGAGAAAGAAAAAACTTTAACAAAAATCTTAACCAACTAAAGCTTTTTTGTTTATATCAAGCAACTTTTCGGGAATCAATTCTTTCATTGCAACCATAATATCCTCTGCCGTTAGTCCCAATGCGCCGCTTCTTATCGCCTCGCCCAGCAACAACGTGTTTAACACCTTTGAATTTCCAATTTCAGCCAGCAATTTTTCTGTATCCACCAAAATCAGTCTCTTTACATTTGCTTTTAAATATTCTATCACGCTCTCGACGTTGTACGGTGCCCCACCCGTCAATGCGCTTACGGGATATACGGGAGCCGTTGCGGTCACGACCGTTCCTTCGTCTTTAAGGAACATAAGGTGCCGCGCGGCTTCTGCCGGTTCAAATCCTATTATTAAATCCGCGCCCTTTGGCGGTATCATAGGAGAAGCGTTATCTCCCAGTCGGACGTGAGAGAACACGCTGCCGCCCCGTTGCGCCATGCCTATTGTTTCGGCTGTTTTTACCGGGATGGATTTTTTTACCGCTGCGGCGGAGATTAGTTTCGACGCAAGTATAGTGCCTTGTCCTCCCACTCCAGCCAATAGTATGCTACGCTTCATTCGTTCTACCTCCCGATATTGCTCCTGCGGGGCAAATCTGCTCGCATAAAGCGCAACCCACGCAAAGAGATTCTTCTATATAGGCCTTCCCATCTCTCATAATAAGAGCGGGGCAGCCAAGTTCACGAATACATTTCTTGCAGGCGATACATTTTTCAGGATTGACCTTAGATTTTTCCTTCGATTTATGAATGGCGACGCAGGGAGATTTAAAAATTATCGCCTTGACTCCATCTTCAGCCGCAACTTTCCTCACTGTTTCCACGGATTTATTAAAGTCAAGCGGATTAACAGTCTCAACGGTTTTTAACCCGATTCCTTTAAGCACGCTTTCAATGGAAACTTTTGCCGCAACGTCGCCCCTTGCAGTTTTACCCGTTCCGGGATGGGGTTGATGTCCCGTCATAGCCGTTGTGGAGTTGTCTAAGATGACAACGGTTATATCCGCGCCGTTGTAATACGCGTTTATGACTCCCGTAATGCCGGACGCGAAAAAGGTGGAGTCGCCTATAAATGCGAAACATTTGCGGTCTTTTTCCGCGCGCCATACGCCTTGGGCAATGGTAACTCCTGCGCCCATGCAAAGGCAGGTGTCGCACATATCAAGAGGCATTGCGTTGCCTAACGTATAGCAACCGATGTCTCCTGCGTAAAGAGTTTTCTCGCCTTTCATGGCGACTTTCACAGCGTAAAAAGAAGCGCGGTGCGGGCAACCGGCGCAGAGTACCGGCGGGCGAATCGGCAATTTTATATCGGGCAAAGCCGCCCGTTCTTCGGTTTGCTCTCCCAAAAACTTACGCGCCGCAAAATTTACGCTTGCTACCGTGTTTTCTCCTGAAGGCGCAATCTCTCCCGTAAGTTTGCCGCAGATTTTTATGTTTAATCCGCGCCGCCCCGCAGTCATAAGCATCGCTCTTTCCAATACGGGGTCAAGTTCTTCAATGGCTAAAATTTTATCAAGCCCGTCTGCGAATTTTAACGCCAATTCTTCGGGGAACGGGAACGGAGTCGATACTTTTAAAATCTTAGGATGTTCTTCTCCGAAACTTTCCTTCAAATATGCGTAGCTTATGCCGTGGGTTATTATGCCGACTTTGGAATTTTCATATTTTGCCGTAGCTTTTTCGATAAAGTTTCCGTTATACTCGGACAAAACTTTGGTAAGTTCACTGTTTCGCTTTTCAATTTTAGCGTGATTTATAAATGAAAGTTTCGGAAAAATGACCCAGCGGGACGAATCCTTTAAGAAACCTTCAATCTCGTGTTTTTCCCACTCAAATTCCTCTTTGATGTCAATTGTTTCATAACCGTGGTCTATTCTGGTGGTTGGTCTGAAAATCACGGGAGTTTGGTATTTTTCCGAGAACTTAAAGGCTTCGCCTATCATATCATAAGCCTCTTTAACGCTTGAGGGGTCAAATACCGGAAGTTTGGAGTACATGGCAAAAGTTCTGGTGTCTTGCTCCGTTTGCGACGAAATAGGCCCCGGGTCGTCTGCGACGAGTACCACCATGCCGCCTTTAACGCCGATATAGGAAAGACTCATTAAAGGATCGCTTGCGACGTTAAGCCCGACTTGTTTCATTGTAACAAGGACTCTTGCGCCGCTGTAAGCTGCGCCCGCTGCGACTTCCATAGCCGCTTTTTCGTTTATCGACCACTCTACATGAACATTTTTAGGCGCTCGTTTAGCGACAGTTTCAAGCACTTCCGTGGAGGGAGTGCCGGGGTAGCCCGCTACTAAATTTACGCCTGAAGCGATTGCGCCCATGGCTATGGCTTCGTTTCCCATTAAAAATTCCCGTTTCAAGTTATCACTCCCGTCAAAAAATCTAACAAACATGATATGGTTTTTAATGAAAAAATGCAATAGTTTTGTGAAAGTTTTGCAAAAATAAATTACGAAAACGTTACTATTCACGGGTAATATAACATAGTGGTGCGAAAGGTGAATTAGTGCCGTTCATGGTCGACCTCTCCACCGCTTCGCGGTCCCCCTCCCCTTTCAGGGGAGGCAACGTGAAGGTGACTTTTCTATTATATATCCAC
>JAGBMX010000055.1 GCA_017634675.1 Selenomonadaceae bacterium
AAAGAAAAATATTGCTCTTCATGGTCAACCCCTCTGCCCTTCGGGCACCTCCCCTTTCAGGGGAGGCTCTCTGATTTCTCATTTTGTGAATATATAATAGAAAAGTCACCTTCACGTTGCCTCCCCTGAAAGGGGAGGGGGGGACCGCGAAGCGGTGGAGAGGTCGACCATGAACGGCACCAATTCACCTTTCGCAACACTATGTTGTATTACCCGTGAATAGTAACAATACATTACATTAATAAATCTGCTCTATTCCGTCAAACCCCGCGTCTTTAAGCGCCGTCATTATTCTCTCTATATGCTCGTGATTGTGCGTCTCCACCACAACTTCCAATATAACCTTCTGGAAACTGTCGGTGATTTTCGCCTGGTTATGGTCAAGCCTTATTACATTGGCGTTTTCTTTCGCCAATACTTCGGAAACTTTTAAAAGCTGTCCGGGTTTGTCGGGAAGGGGGACGGCAAAGCAGAACACCCTGCCCCTTGCAATAAGCGCTTTATCGATTAACGCCGATATGGTGGAGATGTCTATATTGCCGCCGCTTATTATGGGGACTACTTTTTTACTTTCAAAGTTTAGTTTGTTTAACGCCGCAATGGAAAGCACACCCGCGCCTTCAGCTATTAACTTATGCTTTTCTATTAAAGACAAAAGCGCGCCCATAATCTCCATTTCGGAGACTGTCACTATTTCATCCAAATACTTGGAGCAAAAAGCGTAAGTCAAATCCCCCGCCCGCTTTACTGCGCAACCATCCGCAACGGTATCGGCGGAAGGAAGGGAAACAGGCGAACCGGCCTCAAACGCCGCCTTCATGCAAGCGGCGTTTTCAGGCTCTACGCCTATAACCTTTACTTCGGGATTAACAAATTTCGTAGCAAGCGCAACGCCCGACGCAAATCCGCCGCCGCCAATCGGCACAAGAATCGCGTCAACATCCTTTAAAGCGTCTATTATCTCAAGCGCAACCGTGCCTTGCCCCAATATTACTTCCTTATCGTTAAAGGGATGAATATATGTAACCCCTCGTTCCCGCTGCAATTCCAAACTATGGGCGTATACATCGTCGAAACTGTCGCCAAAGAGTACAACCTCTGCGCCGTAAGCCTTTGTAGCCTCAACCTTTAAAATCGGCGTAGTAGCGGGCATACAAATTGTCGCGTTTACGCCCAATTTCTCTGCCGCAAACGCAACGCCCTGGGCGTGATTACCCGCCGACGCGGTTATAACTCCCTTCGCTTTTTCCTCGTCAGCCAAGGAACTTATGCGATTATAAGCGCCTCTGAGCTTAAAAGAGCCGGTCATTTGCAAATTTTCGGGCTTTAGGTAAACCTCGTTATTTGCTATATTCGAAAAAAAAGGGCTTTCGATTAACTTCGTCTTTACCGCTACGCCCTCAAGGTTTTTAGCGGCTCTATACACGTCGGCTATAGTTGTCGCTTCAACTATTTCTTCATTGGTCAATCCTTGGGTGTTTTCCATTACTGTACCTTCCTAATCTCCTTAATAATATTCTGTTCGCTTTGCATAAAAGCTTTTTCGAGCGGAGCCAACGCCGCTTTTATCTTAGCCAATTCGCCTGCGCTTAATTTTACAACCGTCGTACCGTTCGCTATGGCTTTTCTTTTCGCATCATCTTCGTATTTTTTCCACAATCCCCTCTCATATTTTGCGGAAGCCTTAGCCGCATCAAGCACGACTTGTTTGTCGGCAGGCGACAAATCCTGCAACTCTTTAAGCGCTTCTTTCGATATCACCTGCAACTCCGGCAAATAATTGTGCCTTGTTTCCGTCACAAATTTAGCCGCCTCGTTATGCCCCATCGCAACGTAAGACGACCAATTATTTTCCGCGCCGTCGATTTCCGAAGTAAGCAACGCCCCGTAAACTTTATCATAGGAAATGGGCATAGGCTCTGCGCCGAGTCTTCTCACCGTTTCAAGGCTTATTTCGCTTGTTTGCGTGCGAATTTTACACCCGGCAAAATCCGACAAAGTCTTGATAGGTTTTTTGGTGGTGTAAAAATTTCTTGCCCCTGCGTCAAACCAAGATATAGCCACCAGATCATGATTGTTTGTCAGCCTCAAAAACCGATCCCCAATCTCTCCATCCAATACTTTCCACATATGTTCGCTGTTTCTGAACAAATAAGGCAACTGAAAAACCTGAAATTCTCTAATCGCGTTTGCCAAATAAGGCACGCTTATCCTTGTAATATCAACCGTACCGTAACGCATCTGCTTTACTATCGTTTCTTCTGTGGCAAGCTTTGCATTTGCGTGTACAACGACCTTAATCCTGCCGTTTGTTCCCTTTTCGACTATCCGAGCGAACTCCTTCGCCGCCAGTACAGTCGGATAACCCTCCGGCTGATTATCCGCATAATCTAGTATAACAGCCGCTTTTGCCTCAACCGTTACCATAAATACCGCCATCAAAATCATCAAGATTTTTTTCAAATTTTCACCTTCCCATTTTTCTGCCAACCCTTAACGTTACCGTAAACCTTGTGCCTTTGCCCACATCGCTTGTTACGTCGATACTTCCCCTATGCAAATACACTATTTCATCAGCAATCGCAAGTCCCAAACCGTTACCGCCCATTTGACGGGAACGGGCCTTATCCACCCGATAGAACCTGTCGAATATCTTGGGCAAATCTTCTTTCGCAATGCCGATACCCGTATCTTCCACGAAAAAAGCAACCCTTCCGGATTTTGCTTCAGAGAACCCAACCGTTACCTTTCCGCCTTCGGGCGTATACTTTATGGCGTTATCCACCAGTATTGTGATAAGCTGACGTATTTTCTGCTCGTCGCCGAATATTTTTTCCGATGGAAATTCGCCCGCCGCACTCACAACGACTTTTTTCTTTTCCCCCAAAGGCGACATGGTACGCACAGCTTGCTCCAAGAGTTCGCCCAAATCTATCTCCGTTTCTGCAATCTTTAAAGCGTGATTGTCGCTTCTGGCCACCATCAAAAGATCGCTTACAAGTTTTGTCATCTTTTTTACTTCGTCTTTAACATCTAAGACAACTTGCTTTAAAAACGGCGAAGTTATGGTGGGATCGTTCTCCAAAAGTTCCGCAGATGCAAGCACCACCGCAAGA
This sequence comes from Selenomonadaceae bacterium, assembly GCA_017634675.1. Classification (GTDB taxonomy): domain Bacteria; phylum Bacillota; class Negativicutes; order Selenomonadales; family Selenomonadaceae; genus RGIG9201. Next base: position 3,117 of record JAGBMX010000055.1, read on the forward strand.
GGCGTTCTTAATTCGTGCGACGCGTCAGCCGCAAATTGTCGTTGCTTTTCATAAGCGGATTTCATGGGATACAATGCCCTTCTTGCCATAAAATACCCCGCCGCCGTTGAAAATATAACCGATACCAATCCTAAAAGCAAGATCGCATACGTCGCTTTTTCAAGTCCGCTATATACGGCTGTTACATCTTTTCCCACATATATGACGTTGTTGTCCCTGCCCGATACGACAGAGGTCATCATTATCTCAAGCCGCCGCCTGTTTTCGTCGATTTTTCCGAAAACCTCCGTAGTAACCCTGGGCACAACGCCGCTTTCTATTATATCTAAAACAAACGGCTCGATTCTGTACGAGCCGCGTGAAAAGCGAATCAGAGTTCCTTTCTCGTCAAATATGTAGAAAAAAAGCCTGTCGCTGGCGTTTTTGTAAATAATGCTTTCATCAAAGGCAGAGTCCCCTTTGGCGCGACTTTGAGCGTCCCTTATGCTTATAGCGGTTTCAATCAATTCCTGTTCCTGTTCCGATGTTATCGCCCATTTCATAAGACCGTGAACGCCGAAAATCAACACGCCCAAGAAGACGCACATCACCGCCGCATAGAAAAACGTGAGCTTCCGTATCCCGGAGCGAAACATATCCTCGCCCTTTAGACGTGGCCTTTCGTTCTTCTTAGAAAGCGTGGTCATGCCTCAGCAACCTCAAGCTTGTAGCCTACGCCTCTAACGGTCTTTATCAGACTGCCGCATCCGCCGGCTTCAATCTTTTTGCGAAGTATCTTCATATAAGAATCAATATTGTTGGAACTGACTTCGGTTTCAAGTCCCCAAATGCGGTCTAAGATAACATCTCTCGGTACCACCATTCCGACGTTTTGCACCAACAGATCGAAAATCTGAAATTCTCTCGGAGAGAGTTGAATCATCTTATCTCCCTGTTTCAAAACTTTCGCCGTGCGGTTCAAACTGTACCCGCCAACTTCTATAATATCCTGCTGAATTCGTTGGGTACTGCGGCGCGCAAGCGCGCGGAGCCTTGCCATAAGTTCCGAAAATTCGAAAGGTTTTACGAGATAATCGTCCGCTCCCGCATCTAATCCCGCTACCCTGTCTTCTACGGAGTCCTTTGCGGTAAGCATAAGAATAGCTTTTTCATAGCCGTTTTGACGCAAACGCGCGCAAGCGTCAAGCCCAGTTTCTCCCGGCATCATCCAGTCAAGCACCAAAATATCGTATTCGCTGTACATGGCGTATTCGAAAATTTCGCTGCCGTTTTTTACCCATTCCACCTTAATCCCATTTTGGATAAGCATATATTCGATGAGTTTACCAAGCTTCTCATCATCTTCAGCCAACAAAACTCGCATAAAAATAGCTCCTTTGCCGTCAAAGTTTTCATGTTGTCTTCATTATATCTCAAAACAAAAAAAAAGTATAGAAGTTTTTGAATTTTATATGAAAAAAATTACAGTTTTCCGTTTTGCAGGGATTTTTTCATTATCGTCGAATTGTTTTTACAAATAAAACAATCGAAAGAGGCTGCCATGCAAAACCTTATACAACTTGACGAATACCCCGTTAAAGACGCGCTTCACATACTGCTTCAAGACAAAACTACGGGGAAAAATATAATATTCGCCACAGAGGCTTATAGCGAACTTGGCGAAAAATTGTCAAGTTATATTGACACTTTCAAAAGGAGCCATGCCGATGAAAACGCCGAACATTAAGACCGCAAAACCTGTTATGCCTATGATTTACGCTTAAAACGCCTTAATTCAAGTTTTTTCTTCGCCAGAAGAAAAAACTACATACGTCAGCATGAGAGCAAGACGTCCGAGAGGCGGGAGATTTAAACTCCCGCCTCAGACTGTAGACAAAACGGGTTTTCCTCATCTTTAGAGGAAAACCCGTTTTGTCTACAGTCTGGACGTAGCGTTGCTACGCCTTCAGTCACTTTTCCTTGTCTAACGAAAAAATCTCTCGAAAATACCTAAAACTCATTTATGCAGTATTTCCTTAAGTGTTAAAAAGTAGCCAAGTGTCCGAGTTAAAAATTCACATAAGTAAAAATACCGAATTTATGTAAATTGGCTAGGTGTTGGGAATTTATATGTTTCTCCGTCATCGAAAATCTTTTGTCGGTAACCAGCACCTTCCCCATCCATGTATTCGGATTAACGACGTATTTGTACCAATCGCGAATATCATAATATAAAACGCAATCAACGCCGTTTTCCGTTTTGCATATTTCGACAAGACCGCTGTCCCGTATCATCTTTTTTCGTTTGCTTCGAGCGAAACCGTCCTGCTTTAATAATTGCATCATATATCCGAAAAATCTGCGAAGATAGTGTTGTGTTGATTTATTCATGTTCATACCCCTGATAAATTTTAACATATTTAAAGCATTATCCTTCAAGACCACTAATTGGATGCCATTAGTTTTTCCGATTAGATTTTTCACAGCTTCATCTTTTGTAATCAAACCTTGCTTATAATCCAAGTACAATATAGCTATTCTGCTGTCTGCCATGGGACCTAAAACGCAATCGTATGATGTTTTATATTACCATAAAACAACTACGGAGGCAAATAGATAAGGAAGGTTGTATGTATTTTTAATTTTTATAAAAGTGTTGATAGCTGCATGAGTATTTAGTGCGGTTATGTTTTTTACATAACTTCGTCACTTTTTGAAAAATCCCCGCTTTTTTTTCGTCGCTATTGTGTTTATGTTATAAAAAAGTTATAATAGGGTATCATGTGTGAAAGAAGGTTAGAAAATGAAAAACATGGTGACGAAACAATTTTTGATTACGGTGCTGTTGATTTTTGCCGTACAGGTCATTATTCTGTCTTATATCTATATGTCTTTTTACGCAAGTTCCGTAAACGGTATTAAGTCCCTTGGCGTCAGCAACATGGAAAGTCAGGCGGCTATGATAGAAAATTATCTCCACAAAGGCGACAACGTAATGTGGCTCGCGGCGGAGTCCGTGGATTTTATGCTCAAAAAAGGGGAGAGCGTCGAGGAAATCTCAGCGTATTTAACGGGCGCGACAAATGAAATGCAGCGCAGATTTGACGCAAATTTTACGGGCATATACGGCGTTATTCGCGGTAGATACGTAGACGGCAGCGGTTGGCAGCCTCCGAGCGATTTTTTCCCCAAGGAGAGAAACTGGTACAAAGAAGCGGCTAACGGCGGTGGCAGGATTATTGTCTCCGAACCTTATATAGACGCGCATACAGGGGATGTGGTTATCTCTTACGCCAAACTTTTATCTGATAATGAAAGCGTGTTGGCGCTTGATATAGTTTTGGGCGAAGTGCAAAAAAATACCGAAAGGATGTCCATAAGTGGCGAAGGGTACGGGTTTATCGTAAACAGCCGCGGCTTGGTAGTAGCGCACAGCGACGAAAAGGAAAAGGGCAAGCAGTATAACGTGGACAAAACATGGGCGAATGTCTTACCGAAAATTTTTATGGGTGACGAAAGGGAGTTTGAAGCGAACATTAACGGCGAAACTTGCACCGTTTTTTCGGAGCATATCGCCGAAGATTGGTACGTGGTTATAGTCGTAAGCAACGCCCGACTGTTCCATGAGCTTAGAAGCGAAGTTGCGGCGGGAGTATTGCTGATGTTTTTGACATTCGGCGCGATTGTGGCGTTTTGCGCTTTTTCCGTCAAAAAAATCGGCGCGGCGGAGGAAAAAGAACATGAGGTTAAAATTCAGCTTGAGAGAACCAACGCCAATATCATAAAAGCCTTGGTATCCACCATAGACGCAAAGGATCACTATACAAGCGGACATTCCCAGAGAGTCGCGAACTATTCCGTGGAGATAGCCAAACGCATGGGAAAGAGCGAGGAAGAACAGCAACTTATACGAGATGCGGGAATTTTGCACGATATAGGCAAAATCAGAGTACCCGTGGAGGTTATCAACAAAAAAGGCAGATTGAACGACGAAGAGTTTGACCAGATAAGACTCCATCCCGTAGCCGGATTTTTGATTTTGAAGGATATTCACGAGGACGAGCGCATAGCCTACGCCGCAAAGTACCATCACGAACGCTACGACGGCAGGGGCTACCCCAACGGCATAGCCGGCGAGAACATTCCGGAGGTGGCGAGAATAGTTGCGGTTGCGGACGCTTACGACGCTATGGCGAGCAACAGAAGTTACAGAAAGGCTCTGCCGAAAGACGTGGTGAGAAGCGAAATCGAAAAGGGCAAAGGAACGCAGTTCGATCCCGTCGTTGCGGATATTATGCTAAAGATGATCGACGAGGACGAAGATTACAATATGCGTCAAGCTGACGAAAACTGCCGCAACATTTTGCTTATCGACGAGGATAAAAACGGGAACGAAAACGCCCAAAATATGCTTGGCGCCGAGGAAAACATAGCGGTTATATGCGCCGCTTCCTTGAACGACGCTGTGGATATTTTAAAGGATGTTCGCATAGATATAGTATTCGTAAACTTAAAAGAGGAAATATGGCTTGACACGATAAAAGAAAATTATAAAGGACCTATTATCCTAATGACGGAGGATAAAAGCGCCGCGGCGATGGAAAAGGCGCGAAGGCTTAATATGTCCGATTACATAACAAAACCGTTGAACCACGCCATAACCGTAGAAACAATAAGAAGCGTGTTGAATTAAGGAATACCTTAATAATATTGTGAGTAGTACAAAATAGTGAAACAAAGAGTAAAATATTGCTGTTCATGGTCGACCTCTCCACCGCTTCGCGGTCCCCCTCTCCTTTCAGGAGAGGCACTAGAGCGGCAGCGTTTCCCTTATATCCACAAAACTAACAATTAGAGAGCCTCCCCTGAAAGGGGAGGTGCCCGAAGGGCGGAGGGGTTGACCATGAAGAGCACTGTCTTTATTTAGTTACGACCTGTGAACAGTAACTGAATTAACAGTAAGAGGAGCAATATGAAAATAGCCATAGTGGACGATGAAGAAAAAGAATTGATTGAAGCGAAGAGGCATTTAAAGAGGCATATAGCCAAACATTTTCCCGATGAAGTTGAGAATTTGTTTATAGAAACGTTTGAATCCGCCGAGGAGTTTTTGAAAAATTTTAAGGCTAAAGAGTACGATTTGCTAGTATTTGATATATGCCTAAAAAAGATGAACGGAGTGGAAGCGGCAAGAGCCGTTCGTAAGGTGGACGAGGACGTTGCGCTTGTGTTCCTTACGTCAAGTCGGGATTTTTTGTTGGACGGCTACGGCGTATTTGCAGCCGGGTATTTTTTAAAACCGCTCACGGAGCATGAAGATGATTTTAGAAAAACTTTCGCGCATATTTTCCCAAAGTTAAAAAATCGGCGCAAAGAGTTAAATCTTCGCGTCGACGGGACTTCTTTTTCAGCGCCATATGACAGCATCTTTTTTATAGATATAGATTGGCGGCACAGAGTCCGCCTACATACGGCGGATAAAAATTTTGCCGTGTCGGTGTCTTACGAAAATATTCAAAAGGAACTCTTAACAGACCAACGCTTTTTGGAGTGCCATCACCGAATTTTGGTGAACATGGACAAGATAGATTCAATGGGCAAAGACGAATTTACCCTCACAAACGGCGATAAAGTGCCGATAAGCCAACGCAAGCAAAAAGAGTCGAAGGCGGCCTATATGAGTTATCTGGTGAGGAAGTAATGGAAAATCGTTGGGGCGATTCACTGATAATGCGCTATTAAATTCAAACCCCCTTAGATGCTGCTTCAATCGTAACAATTGAATATTTTCTAAAAACGTCCATTTATTTTTTTTCGCTTTTATATTATAATGAGCGGACAATAATAAAGTTCTAAAGAGAGGCAACGGCATGGACAAAGATTTTTTGATTGTGCGATTAAGTTCCATAGGGGATGTTATTACGGCTTTGCCCGTGGCGGACGCTATAAAAAAACATATTGAAGGTTCAAAGGTGTCGTGGCTTGTAAGCCCTCCTGCAAGCGATATATTGAAACTTTCAAAGAGCGTGGACAAAATTCTCGTATGGGATAGGCGCCCTTTTGATACAGCCGTTGCTTCCGGGCATTTTATTCAGGCTTTTAAACTCATTAAACAGGCGAAAAAATTATTGTCGGAGTATGAATTCGACGTTGTTTTGGATATTCATTCCCTGTTGCTGACCGGGATATTGTCAAAAACGGCCTACGCTAAGATGCGCATTGGCATAGACGAACTTAGCGAAGGCAACTCGCTTTTTATGACAAAAACAGTCCCCAATATAAAAAACCCCCATAAGGGGTTAAGATATTTTAACGTATTGTCGGCTTTAAACGTCGATGGCAAGATGGAAAAGCCCGCCGTATCCATATCGGCGGAAAAGTTAAAGTTTGCGGAGGGTTTGCTGTATTCCTCGGGAATTTCCCTTGAAAAAAAAATCATCATCGTAAATTTGAAAACCACTTGGGAAAACAAGCATTATCCGACGGAACTTTTTTTAGAGGTGTTAAAAAAAATTCCCACGGAAGCTGAAATAGTTTTTTGCGGCAGCAAGGAAGACGCTCCTTTTATCGAAAGTGTTGCAAATCAGTTGAATCGCGGCGTTTCCATAGCGGGAAAAACAACAATAGAAGAACTTGCGGCTGTTTTCAAAAAAGCGACGCTTTTACTTACACCGGACAGCGGTCCATTGCATATAGCGAGCTTGGTGGGACTTAAAACAGTAAGTCTTTGGGGTCCCACCGAGCCTAGTATGTACGCTCCGCTTTTCGGCGAAAACACGTTTATAACCACCCCTCATACATGCAGCGGTTGCAACAAGCGTTTTTGCAAATATAAAACCAACGAGTGTATGAACAAAATCTCTCCATATGCGATTTTAGACGTTATAAATAAAGAACTCGGCATCCTGCCCTGAACTATAAGCATTGAATTTAATCATCAAAAATCAGGATAAAACTAAAACCAGTTATTAAAGTTTTTTCTTTTCTCTTTTTCTTTTTTCAAAAAAGAAAAGAAAAAAAGGAAGAAGGAACTTTCCATCAATTCATAATCACCCTATTAACCGGCGGCAGGAAGATTTTCGCAAATACGGCTGTGGCGTAGTTGTCGGTCAGCCCCGATACGTAATCCACCACAGTTTTGGTCTTGCCCCACCTTTCTTCTCGTTTCCTAAATTCAACGGGAAGCTTTTCCATGTTGTTTGAAAAGTATTCGAATAAAGACCTCAGTATAAATCCCGCCTGTTCCCGCTCATGCGCCAGCTTAGCCGAATGATACACCTTTTCAAACATAAAGGCGCGAAAATCATCCATGGTTTTTTGTACCTTATCGCTCATCATTATGTTGTCTTTGTCCATAGAGGTTCGTATCATATCGGAAACCATGCCGGTTATCATGGTGGAAGCCTTTATGCCGAAGGTATTTCTTACGTCTTCGGGCAAATCTTTAGGCGTTAAAAATCCCGCTCGCAGGCTATCGTCGTAATCGTGGCAAAGATAAGCGATTCTGTCCGCTGTCCTTACTATCCTTCCCTCAAGGGTTTTTGGCAGATGTTTTCCCGTATGATTCAAAATTCCGTCCTTGGTTTCAAAGGTAAGGTTTAAACCTTCTCCGTCTTTTTCCAAAAATTCCACCATTCGAAGGCTTTGCTCGTTATGGGCAAAGTGACCGGTTAATTTATCCATAACGGCCTCCCCCGCGTGACCGAAAGGAGTATGCCCGACATCATGCCCTAAAGCGATAGCTTCCGCCAAATCCTCGTTTAGCCGAAGCCCCCTCGCTATTGTCCTTGATATCTGCGCCACTTCCAAACTATGGGTCATCCTGGTTCTGTAATGATCTCCCGCAACAATATAAACCTGCGTCTTATGTTTTAGTCGCCTGAATGACTTAGAATGTAAAATTCTGTCCCTATCTCGCTGAAATTTTGTGCGAAATTCACATTCTTTCATGGGCTCTTTTCGTCTTGCATCTCTGCTCTTTGCCGCATACGGCGACAAATTCTTATACTCCATCTTTTCCGTTCTCTCCCTCACCGTCACCTTTTTCACCTTCTTTTTTCAAAGTTAGTTTCTACTTTCTTTCTCTCTCTCTTTTTTGTAAAAAAGAGAGAGAGAGAAAAAACTTTATTAAAATTCATACTGAATATAGATTGCAATGTTTTGGTAGTGTCAAAAATTTATAGTAAACGCAATTAAATTTTGTGATTTGCCTCCCCGCCCGAAGGGCGGGGAGGCAAACTCAAGTAAAAATATTTTTTGCGTTCACTATAATAATAACTTTTCAACGATTTCGGATGCAAAAGCAAATGAATCGCTAACGCCTAAGTTTTTGGAAGGCAAATTTTTATTGTAAACAAGGATAGGCACGTTCTCCCGTGTGTGATCCGTGCCTTTAAAGGTTGGGTCGCAGCCGTGATCCGCCGTTATGATAAGCGCATCTTCGTCTTGCAGTTTCGGAAGGAAACCGGAAAGCCACAGGTCAAATTCTTTGATAGCCTCGGCATATCCTTTAACGTCGCGCCTATGACCGTAAACCATATCAAAATCCACCAAGTTTATTAGAGCAATACCCGAAAAATCTTTGGAGAGCAGATTTGAAGTTTTTTTCATACCGTCGGCATTGTTTTCGTTGACTCCAAAATTTTCCGTTATGCCGCAACCGGCAAATATATCGTAAGTTTTTCCGACCCCTATGGTATCAAATCCTTTTTCCTTTAATTTGTCCAAAATAGTTTTTTCGGGAGGCATTATCGAAAAATCGTGACGACGAGGCGTCCGGGTAAAGTTTGGGTATTCTCCCGTAAAAGGTCTTGCGATAACTCGCCCGACAGCGTGATCGCCAGTCATAATCTCTCTTGCTTTACGGCAGTAATCGTAAAGAGTCTCAACGCTTACGACGTCTTCGTGGGCGGCAAGTTGCAATACAGAGTCGGCGGAGGTATAAATTATAAGTGCTCCCGTTTTTTTGTGTTCCGTTCCATAGTCTTTTATAACCTCTGTTCCGGAATATGGCTTGTTGCAGATAAGCCTTCGATTAAAGGCTTTTTCAAGTTTCTCGATGATTTCGGGCGGGAATCCGTTTGGATAAACGGGCAAAGGTTTTTTGCTTACAACTCCCATCAGCTCAAAATGACCTATCGTAGTATCTTTCCCGGGAGAGGCTTCGCTCATTCTGCCGTAAGAAGCTATCGGCGAAACTTTCGATGTATAATTTAAACTTTCAGACACTCCGTCGATGTGGAAGAGTCCAAGTTTTTCAAGGGTTGGTACGGAAAACCCTTCGGTATTAAAAACAGAACGCAAGGTATTTGCCCCTTCATCCGAAAAAGCCGCCGCATCCTTTGCCCCTCCGATGCCAAAACTGTCCAATACAATAAAAAATATTCTCTTCATTTAATATCACCTTAGATTTAAATTTGAAAAAAAACTGCCCCGTTAAAGGAGCAGTTTTTTAGACATTACATTGTTTCGTCGGTTTTAACGGCAATACCGGCTGTGTTCTCCGCAACAGACGCATTTTGACCGTTAGCTGCGTTTTTCCACTCTGCGGCTTTGTTGTCGAAACGTTTCATAATTTCAGCATAGGTATCTTTTGTAATCTGGGGCGTATCCTTTGCGCCAAAGTGTTCCTTAAAATCTGCGCCCGCTTGCTCGAAGCCCTTTTGAACGGCTGAACGCATTTGTTCTAGCTTATCCGGATCTCCCGCGGCTAAGGCTTCCGCCAAACCAAAAATGCGGTCGGAAACCTTTTCCACCGACCAATCTCCGCCTTTTCCCAAAGCCTTTTCGGCCTCTTCCGGCGTGGTGGCGACTTCAGGCATCGCAAAGCGGGACGTATCTATTTTAACGCCGCCGAAATTGAGCTGACCTACGTTATTGTCGAGATAATCCTGCAACTTGGTATTGTTGGCGCTCATTAAATCTATCATGAACTGCATGGATTTTTCTTGAACGTCCGCCATTAAAGCTTCGACTTCTTCGTTTGAGAGTCCCTTTGTCTTTGGAGCTTCTTCCGTTTCTGAGGCGTCATCAACCTTAGGAGCAGTTTGTCCTTCGGCAATCGTTGCCGCATCGTTAGATTCTTGGTTCTCGGTTATTTGGGCGGCATTTGCTTGAGCCTCTTTACCTGCCGAAGAAATATTAACGGAAAAAGCCTCGCCGTGAGGATCTTTTTCCTCGGTTAATCCTGCATTTTGCGCCGCCACATAGTTTTCCGCAGCCTTTCTTGTCGTTCCCGCCTGATATGCGCTAAGCGCCGTTTGCGCTACTCCTACCGTTCCTACATCCATGTTTTCCATCCTCCTTTAAAATCAAGAAACCATTCCATTCCGTTGGAAAGAATTTCTTGCTCTGTCAAAAAATGACAACTCCTCTATAAGTAATATCGTTTAAAACACTTAAAACTTAAATTTATTTCAAAGAAAAATTTCCGTTACTATTCACGGGTAATACAACATAGTGGTGCGAAAGGTGAATTAGTGCCGTTCATGGTCGACCTCTCCACCGCTTCGCGGTCCCCCTCCCCTTTCAGGGGAGGCCAGACTGTAGACTTATTATTGTTGCTCCAAATTGTCACCTATCGTCAGGGGGAACTCCCCCCTACCCCCCTCTAAGAGGGGGGCTTGGTTTGAGGAAATATTGAAATTTTTTGGCTCAAAAGTCGCAATCCGAGTGCCTCCCTCCTAGAGGGAGGCGCCCGAAGGGCGGAGGGAGAGCCGTGAAGAGCACAATTTTTATTGTAAATTTAATGATTTGTCGACACTCTGAAAATTCCCGCCTGCTAAGGCGGGAATTTTTTTGGATTAAATGAAGTTAAACATTTTAAAGGCGAAAACCCACAGAAAAACCGTAAAACACGCGAAAAGAGAGGTATAGACCACTGCGTTTCCCGCAAGTTCCGCATCGCTGTCCATTTGTTGCGCCATTGCAAAGGACGCTATAGCGGTCGGAGTCGCAAAAATCGACAGCAAAGTCAGAAGTTCCACACCTCTATAGCCCATATAAACCGCTACGGCAAGCACAACGGCCGGAACTATAAAGAGTCTTGACAAGACGGTTGCCGTCAATTCCTTTATGTGAGCGTGAAAACTGTTTAATTGAAAAGAAGCGCCAAGAATTATAAGGGCTATGGGAGTTGTTGCAAGCGCCACTTGGCGAATAGGTTTTAATATAGGTTCCGGAATTTTCACGGATAAAATCATAAAAAGCGCCCCGAAAATACCGCCAAGTATCATGGGATTCTGCAAAACGCGGCTAAGTATCTTTAAAATTTCTACATTGCCTCCGCGATACGTTTCCAGCACGATTACCGAAAATACGTTAAAAAACGGAACCACAACCACAACAAGCATGGCGGGAACCGAAATCGCCTCGTCGCCATATATGTTTTGCACCAATGGCACGCCCATTATTACATAATTGCTTCTGAAAATCGCCTGTATCATTGCGCCGCGTTTCTTATTGTCCTTCACGAAAAAAGAAACGAAGGCCGCAGCTAAAACAAGAGTTCCTAGAAGCGCCAAGAAGCAAAATATCGCAAGATTTATGTTTAAATGCTCCTCTATATTCATGGTATAAATACTGTAAAACATAAGACAGAAGAAAAAAACTCTAAAAACCATACGGTTCATGTGATTTAGTTCTTCCATATTCAAAAATCCCATGCGTTTTACAATAACGCCGATAAACATCAGAAAAAATATCGGCAATACGGCGCTGACCGCAACTATAAAATTTTCTTGCAAGGCGTTTCATCCTTTCAGGGTAATTCTTAATTTTTACATTGTTAAATGCCTTATAAAAATATCGCGATTTTTTAGTCATTGGCGAACTTGAAAAATATCGACGCTATTTGGCGTAAATGTTGGATTATCCAGCATCAAATGTTTTGTATCGTTTATACATTCCACAACGGGAGTTTCAGCGTAATTTACAATGCTGACCGCCGTATTAAACAGCCTGAGCCTCCAAAGATTTTTCAGCGGCATCTCTAAAGCTGCCGCCAAAATTGTCCTTAAAACTCCTCCATGCGCCGTTATTGCGACAGTTTCACCATCGTGCTTTTCTACAAGTTCGTACAGTCTTTTTACCGCGCGTTTTTGTAATACTTGAAAATTTTCTCCGTTCGGAACTTTTAAAATATCCGGACGAGTAATAAAATTATTTAATCCTTCTTCCCATCTCGTTGCAATTTCCTTATGAGTCAATCCTTCCCATTCTCCAAAATTCATCTCTCGAAAACTTGGCTCGGGTCTTACTTTAAGTGAAAATTTTTCCGCAACAAATCCCGCCGTTTCCATTGCTCTCGACAAGTCGCTTGAATAAACGGCATGAAGTTCTTTTACGGGAAAATGTTTTGCAAGTAATTTTGCCTGCTCCCTACCTTTATCAGTAAGGGCTATATCAGTCTGACCCTGATACTTCCCCAAAAGATTCCACTCAGTTTCTCCGTGACGAATTAATACAACCTTTGTCATTTTATAATCATTCCTTTTCTATGTAACATTTTATTTCGTTATTGGCATAAATTTCTTTTAAAGCCGTAAACAGTTTCTCGTTGTCTGCATGACTTTTTATTGCTATACGAATATATTTCCCATCAAGACCGGGATAATTTTCGCAATTTCTGACCAAAATTTCTCTTTCTCTTAATCTGTTTAGAATAATTTTTGCAGTGTTGATATTTTTAAAAACACACAATACAAAATTTACCGTTGGCGGAAAAAATTTTATCTTTAAATTTTGCAGTTCGTAATAAAAATATTTCTTTTCATTTTCAACTAAATCAATTGTATTCTGTTTGTACGCTTCGTCCTGTAAAGCTGCTGCGCCAGCCTCTATGGCAAGCAGATTTACGTTCCAAATATCTTTTGCCGTATTTAATTTTTCAACAAGATTTTTATGTCCTACCCCAAAGCCAAGACGCAGTCCCGGAATTGCATAAAATTTCGTAAGTGAGCGAATCGTAAAAAGATTTTTTGACTTGCTTGCAAGCGCAAGAGTTTCATAAACAGCTTTGTCACATCTGAAATCCATAAAAGATTCGTCAATAAAAATAAAAGGGGAGTCTTTTTTATTTGCAAAATTTTGAATACATTCAAGTTCTACAAGCGTACCGGTCGGATTATTGGGATTACCGAACGCTATGCAATCGTAATTTTTAGCTTTTTTCCAAACTTCGTTCCAAGGAAATTTAAAATTATTATCCGGACGCATAAATAAAAATTCTGTTTCCATCCCGGCCGCAACCGCTGCTCTTTCATAGTCGCTAAATGCCGGGGCGACAATTAAAACTTTCTTAAACCGCATATGAGAAAAGAAAAGATATATGAGTTCCGCGGCGCCGTTTCCCAATATTATATTTTCTTTTTTGATATTATAATTCTGAGAAATTGCAAATCTTAATTTGGTTGCCCTAGGGTCGGGATAGTTTACGATATTGTCTATATTGTTTAAAATCGCTTTCTTTGCCTTGTTTGATAAACCCAGCGGATTAATATTCGCGCTAAAATCCAACCAGTTTCGTTTTTCCGTATAAATATCGCCTCCATGGGCAAATTTTTCCATATCATTACTCCTTAAAAAACTCGCGCTCTTTTTGTGTTGTCGTAAAAGAGCGCGAGTTTCATTAACATTCCTTATTTTAACGTTAAGTCTTCGTCTCTTAAAGTGCCGGCTTTAGCCCGTTCTGAAAATTCTGCGGTGGCGGTAAATAGCGCATCGCTGGAACTGTTAAGCGCCGTTTCGCAAGAATCTTGTAAAACACCTATTATAAAGCCTACGCCCACCACTTGCATTGCAATATCGTTGCTTATGCCGAATGATGCGCAGGCAACGGGAATAAGAAGCAGCGAACCTCCCGCAACGCCGGATGCGCCGCAAGCGCCAATGGTTGCAACCAAACAAAGCAAAAGTGACGAAAACAAATCCACATTAACGCCCATTGTGTGAACTGCCGCGAGGGACAACACGGCAATGGTTATAGCGGCTCCCGACATGTTGATGGTCGCGCCTAAAGGAATCGAAACGGAATAAGTATCTTCGTTTAATCCTAAGCGTTTGCACAAAGAAAGGTTCACGGGAATATTTGCCGCGGAACTTCTGGTAAAGAAAGCGTATATGCCGCTTTCTTTAATCGTTGTCCATACAAGAGGATAAGGATTTCTTTTAATTTTATAAAAAACAATAATTGGATTCATTACAAAAGCGACCAAAAAGAAGGAAGCTATCAAAACAACAAGCAAGTGCGCATATCCCAAAAGGGCGCCAAGTCCGCTCTCTCCTATCGAAGACGCTACAAGCCCCATAATGCCAAAAGGAGCAAAGAGTATAATCCAGCGAACTATTTTTGTTATTGCAGCAGAAAAATCGCCAAGCGCCGTTTTGGTAGTATCTCCCGCCATGCGAAGCGCCAGCCCGATAAGCACTGCCCACGCCAATATACCTATGTAATTGGCTTCCATAATAGCGTGTACCGGATTATCTACAATTTTTAATATAAGATTATAAACAACGTCAATGATACTCCCGGGAGGGTTTAACGTTGCATTTGCCACTTGTAAGTTAAGCGTTGTTGGAAAAGATAACGAAAGCGCAACTCCCACTAGAGAAGCTAAAAACGTACTTATGACATAAAGTCTGACAATGGGTTGCATTGAAGTATTCGCTGCAGAGTTTTGACTCATGGCGTTTATTACAAGGATAAAAACCAAAACGGGCGCAACAGCTTTCAATGCGCTTACAAAAATTGTTCCGAATACCGCTATAACCGGTATCACGACCGGAATAAATACGGCTATCAAAATACCTATAACAAGCCCTGCGGCTATAAGCTCAATAAGAGGCGCAGTCCTATACGCCTCAAAGGATTTCTTTAACAAAAAACCATCTCCCATAGTAAACGATAAAAAAGTATAAGATTAATTGAAATAAATCTCGCAATCGTCCTCAACTTTCTTACAATTTGCTAAAACTCGTTTCATAACTTCTTTTTCGTCCGTATTATCTTCAAATTCTACCATCATTTTGAGCGTCATAAAGTTTACGGCAGCGCTCTTAACGCCTTCGGTTTTATTTGCGGCTTCTTCCATTTCGTTGGCGCAGTTGGCGCAGTCTACCTCTATTTTATATGTCTTTTTCATATTCCTTCTCCAATAAAAAAGAAGCCGTTGCAACCGAACAGCTCCTTTGTATTTTTACTCCGCATAAACGCTTATTTGACGACGGTACTTACCTTTTCTCTCAAAAGCTACTTTACCCGCAACTTTCGCAAAAAGAGTATCGTCCTTCCCTATACCCACATTATTGCCGGGATGAAAATGAGTGCCGCGCTGACGCACCAAGATACTGCCGGCTGTCACCAAGGTGCCCGCTTGCTCTTTTACTCCAAGACGCTTAGAATTGCTGTCGCGTCCGTTTCTTGTAGAGCTGACACCTTTTTTATGGGCAAATAGTTGTAAATCAAAAGTGAACATACCTTCACCTCTTTTTAATTTTTTTTCTCTTTTACGAAAAAGAAAATAGAAAAACTTTTAAACAATTTTAACTCCTTAACCGTACTGCTTCAGGATATAACTTAGCTATCTCCGAAAGCCCCAGTCGCATTGTCGTCAAAATTGCCTCGGTTAATTCGTCCGGCTCGTCTAAAAGTTCTACGAACATATTCCCGCTTTTTACTTCATATCTAACATTGCGGTTTAAATGCTCGCCCAACCCCAAAAGAGCGCTTTGAGCAAGAGCAGAAACTCCGGCGCAAACAATGTCTTCGCCCTTGTTTGCTGTTTTGCTGTGTCCTTTTATCGAAAAACCGCCAATATAACTACCCTTTTTTTTAAAGACAATATCTATCATCTTTAGTTATTACACGTTAACACTTTTAATAGTAACCTTCGTATAAGGCTGACGATGTCCCATGCGGCGACGATAATTGGATTTCGCCTTATACTTAAAAACGCGAATCTTCTTGCCTTTGCCGTTTTCAACGACCTCAGCGGTAACAGAAGCTCCCTCGACTTTAGGGTTGCCTATTTTAACCGTATCGCCGTCTACAACCGTCAAAACTTCGTCAAAAGTTACGGTTGCGCCAGCTTCAGCATCCAACTTCTCCACGAAAATCGTATCGTTTTCGGATACTTTATACTGCTTGCCGCCTGTTTTAATAATAGCGTACATAAACACACCTCCTCTTGAGATGAACTCGCCGATTTCGGTACGAATTTTAAATAACCCGTTTAAAAACCTCTTCGAGCGGTAACCTGTTACGTATAGTATCATAAACCAAGCTCGCTTGTCAAATAAATCATGTTGAAATTTTATTTGAATTTTATTTGAAACTAGCTTTACAATTACCCGTTGAATGTGATAATATAGACTCACGCGGATGTGGCGGAATTGGCAGACGCGCCAGACTTAGGATCTGGTGCCGTAAGGCGTGGGGGTTCAAGTCCCTTCATCCGCACCAATTTGATTTTATTTCTTTTACCATAAAAAAGAGATGAAAAACAGGAAACAGAGAAAGTCTTTAGGAAACTTGATTATGGTTTCTAAAGGCTTCTTTTTGTATGTGGAAACGGTGAATTATATGAATGAAATTGTTGCCGAGAAATTAAAATTATTGCCGAATTCGCCAGGCGTGTATATTATGAAGGATGCCGGCGGTAGGATAATATATGTGGGAAAAGCCAGAGTATTAAAAAACCGGGTACGCCAATATTTTATGAAAAGTAAGAATCATACTCCCAAGGTTTGCGCCATGGTAGCAAAAATTGCCGATTTTGAAACGATTTTAACTAATACTGAGGTGGAAGCTTTAATTTTAGAGTGTAACCTGATAAAAAAACATCGTCCGAGGTACAACATAAGTTTAAAAGATGATAAAAGTTATCCTTACGTTAAAGTTACACTTCGGGATGATTTTCCGAGAGTGGTTTTAACAAGACGAGTGATAAAGGATGGCGCAAGATATTTCGGTCCTTATACGAATGTGACTGCCGTACATGAGAGTTTAAAGCTTTTAAGGCGACTTTTTCCGTTGCGCACATGTAAGACCATGGGGGAAAGACCCTGCTTAGAGTATCATATTAAAAGATGTTTGGCTCCTTGTGTAAACGGCGTGGGAAAAGAAGAATACGCTTCCATGATAGACGCTGTTTGCTTGTTTTTGGAGGGACGAACCAAGGAGGTGGAACGTACCCTTGAAACGGACATGAATGAGGCGGCTGATAATTTTGCCTTTGAAAAGGCGGCAAGACTTCGTGATCAACTTATATCGGTAAAAAAAATTTCGGAAAAACAAAACATCGTGACAGGCGCTGGAGATCAAGACGTTATCGGCTTGGCGCAGGGAGATTATGCCACTGTGGTAGAAATTTTAACGGTTAGGGCAGGCAAAATGACCGGGCGAGAACATTTCATGCTTAAAGGCAGCGAGTATGAAACCAAAGAATCTCTGCTTTACGCTTTTTTATCTCAATATTACGATGCGGCCGCTTTTTTACCTAAAGAGGTATTGTTGCCTTTTACCATCGAGGACGCAGAATTACTTGAGAAATTTTTATCGGATAAAAAAGGATCTCGCGTATATTTGACATTGCCTCACAGAGGGACAAAGCGTGATTTGGTGGAAATGGCAACAAATAACGCCCAAAAATACTTAGATGATGAAAATAAGAGAACTCGAACGGATTACGAAAAAACTTTAGGCGCTGTAAAAGAGTTGCAAAAATATCTAGGATTAAAAGAGCCGCCGCATCGCATGGAATGTTTCGATATATCTCATATGCAAGGTAGCGAAACCGTAGCTTCCATGGTGGTATTTGAAGACGGTGAGCCCAAAAAAAGAGATTACAGGCGATTTAAGATAAAAACTGCCGAAGGTAAGCCCGACGATTTTAAATCTATGCGAGAGGTTACTAGTAGAAGATACGGAAAATTAACCAAAGAAGAGCTTCCGGATCTAATCGTAATAGACGGCGGCAAGGGTCAGCTTTCTTCCGCACTGGAAATTATTCGCGGCGCGGGTCATAAAGATGTGGCGGTGGTGGGTCTTGCAAAAGAGTTCGAACTTATCTTTGTTGAAGGAAAAAGCGAACCCGTTGAACTTCCCAGAAACAGCGAGGCTCTCTATTTAATGCAACGTATACGCGATGAGGCCCATAGGTTTGCCATAACCTATCACAGAAAACTTCGAGGTAAGAGAAATTTAGTCTCCGTATTAGACCACATAGAAGGCATTGGGACAAAGCGCCGTCAAGCTTTATTCGCTCATTTTGGTTCTCTTCAGAAAATAAAGGAAGCGAGCGTAGAAGAATTAAAAAAAGCGCCGGGGATGAACGAAGTTACGGGAATTGCCGTGGCGAATTTTTTTGCCGCTCACAAAAATTTTGGCGAATAAAAGGATTTTTTTAATATAAGTAGAATAGTTCCCTATATGAGAGCATTTTGTAACATGAGGAGGTCTTTCTATGAAAACTTGGGTTTGCTCTGTTTGCGGCTGGATTTACGACGAAGCCAAAGGCGATGCGGACAACAATCTTCCCGCCGGCGTTCCTTTCGCCGATTTGCCCGATGATTTTGTCTGCCCCCTTTGCGGCGTAGGCAAAGATAGTTTTGAGTTCGATTACAAGCAGCGAATGGAGGATGAGGCTACGTTTGTGGGGTTCTTCCAGCATCGTGGGGTAGGACTGCGAACGGTAGCCGGCAAGCCTGCCAAGCGTTATTTCCTATCGTTCCGAAAACACCCTGTTGAGCGTCTTCACGCCATCATTACATTAGGCGATGACGAGTATAAGGCGCTTACGAAAGATTTTTACTTATGAT
>JAGBMX010000056.1 GCA_017634675.1 Selenomonadaceae bacterium
AGGGAGGCACTCGGATTGCGACTTTTGAGCCAAAAAATTTCAATATTTCCTCAAACCAAGCCCCCCTCTTAGAGGGGGGTAGGGGGGAGTGTCCCTTGAAATTGGAAGTAACAATAATAAGTCTACACTCTGAGGCGGGAGTTTAAATCTCCCGCCTCTCGGACGTCTTGTTGAAATGCTGACGTATGTAGTTTTTTCTTCTGGCGAAGAAAAAACTTGAATTAAGGCATTTTAATAAAAAGTATGCTTAGTCAAACGATACATGAGCGAGTCGCTTTTGTGAAATATGTTTAACACTGACAAAATAAGCAGGATTTTTATAAAGGCGCGTCAAAATAAGTATAGAAATATTTTTTGAAACGCAAATCAAAAAGGAGCCAACATGAAAGTTTCAGCGTTAAGCCTATGTCTGTCGGCTGCAATCATACTCCTGTCCGGATGCGGCGAAGAAAAGGCGAATAAAGACGAGCCGCCTTTGGTGCGGACAATGGTCGCTTTCGAGAAAGACGCCGTTTCCTCGAAAGAATATGCGGCAAGAGTCGTATCCCGCCATGAGGTTAATCTCTCATTTCAGGTAGGCGGAGAGATTAGCGGAAGGTACGTAGATCCCGGGAAATTTGTTCGAGCCGGGGAAACATTAATGACCATAAACCCAAGAGACGTCGCCGCGAACACTCAAACGGCGGCGGCGGAGGTTGAAGCGAGACGCGTCGAGGCGGAACTTGCGGAGGTTAATGCAAAAAGGTATCGCGAATTATATAGAGAGGGAGCCGCCGCAAAGGCTGTTTTAGACGAATACGAAACGAGGGCGAAAGCGGCAAAATCCGCCTTGGAGGCGGCTATGGGCAATTTACAAAGAGCGCATAACGCCGGGGATTACGTTGATTTGAAAGCGCCTGCCGACGGCGTCGTGTCTGCCGTAGCTGTTGACAGAGGGCAGATTGTGGCGGCGGGGTCGCCTGTTTTGACTTTGGCTGATATTGACGAGCTTGAACTTGAGATAGATTTGCCGGAGACGGAATTTGCCAACGTTAAAGTAGGAGACACGGCTTCTTGCGAATTTTTCGGCATTGAGGGCGAATACGCCTTAACCGTTCGGGAGATAACCCCTGCGGCAAATACCGCCAGCAGGACTTTTAAAGCGAGATTAAGCATCCTCAATCCGCCCGCAAGCGTGGCTTTGGGAAAGAGCGCAAAAGTCAGGTTTAAAACTGCGGCAAAGGCTGTGGAAATTCCACTTGGCGCCATTGACAAGGAAAACGGCGAGCTTGCCTGTTGGGTCGTGGAAGAAGGCAAGGCGCATAAACGCATTATAAAAGCCGAAGTCGGAGAAAACAATTCCGCAAAAGCGGAACTTCCTGCGGGTACGGTTGTGATTACGGCGGGGATTCATCTTTTAAAAGAGGGTATGGAAGTGAGAGTGGAAAAAGGAAAATTTTAGTTGAATTTTGTCGTAAAAAATGATAGTATAAATATAAAAGAAAGCCCCGCTGTGGGAGCGAGGCTTGCGGGCGGTTCACGATGACCTGCCCCCAACATCATACAGACTGGGAAGCCGTCCTACCGTTGAGCTAGCGACGGCTTTTTAGTTTTTTACTAAGATAATCGTCAGGCTAATTAACGTTAGCGTTAATAGATAGACCAATTCATACCTGTTCATAAACTCACCCCCTTTCGGGGGCGGAGGCCATCGGTTAGCAAACCGTCTTGCGATATATTATCATAAATTTTTCACAAATGCAAGAAAAAACCTTTACTGCGATTGAATGTGTGGTTAATATGAGAAATTTAACTGAAGTCTCCCTTCATCATAAAAATTTAATATGGTATTTTATAATTGTAATAGCCTTAGGTGGCGTTTTCGCTTTTCGCAATTTGGGACGCATGGAAGACCCAAACTTTATCATTCGTCAAATGATAGTTTCCGCGGCGTGGCCCGGGGCGACTGCGGAGGAAATGGCAAAGTTTGTGGCGGAGCCTTTGGAAAAGAAACTTCAGGACACTCCCGGGCTTGATTACATAAAGAGCGAATCCCGTCCCGGCGAGGTCAGGGTGTTTGTCTATCTAAAGGATACTACGCCCGAAGAAAGCATCCGCCCGACTTGGCTGGAAGTCCGCAACCTCTCTAACGACGCGGCGCGGGATATGCCGGAAAATATTTTGGGTCCTTTTTTTAACGATAGGTTCGACGACGTTTTCGGCTCGATTTACGCTATCACGGGCGACGAATACTCTTACGAAGAGCTCAGAGTCCACGCGGAGCAGTTTCGCCGTAGGGCGCTTGAGATAGACAGCGTTCAAAAGGTGGAACTCGTAGGCGTACAAGCAGAACGGGTATATGTTGAAATATCGTCCGATACCCTAGCTAATTTGGGCGTTGGTTTTAACGAGGTAAAAACCGCTCTTGAAGGGGAAAATTTACGCTATGCGACGGCGAATATAACTACGGACAAGGAAAGGGTGTATGTGCGTTACAGCGGCGCCTTTAGCGACTTTGAAGCCGTCAAAAACCTTACGATTCCCATAAAGGGCAATCTCGTAAAACTGGGAGATATAGCCACGGTCGAACTTCGGGATAAAGAGCCCGGCGACGCGAAAATGTTCTTCAACGGGAAAAAAGCCGTCGGAGTCAAAATCTCCATGGAAAACGGCGGCAATATACTAAAATTGGGCAAGGACTTAAACAGCCTTGAAGAAGCTACGAAAAAAATTTTGCCCCTAGGCATGGAGATAGGAAAAGTTGCGGATCAACCGGGGGTTGTGGAAGACTCCATCGACGAATTCACCAAAACCCTATTGGAAGCCATTGTTATCGTGCTGTTGGTAAGTTTCTTCTCGCTTGGGACGCGGACGGGACTGGTGGTTGCCTGCTCTATTCCATTGGTGCTTGCGGCGGTGTTCCTCTTTATGTACCTGACGGGAATAGATTTACACAAAGTTTCGCTGGGCGCTCTTATTATCTCCTTGGGTTTATTGGTTGACGATGCGATTATTGCCGTTGAGATGATGAGCGTAAAATTAGAAGAAGGACTGTCCCGTTTTGAAGCGGCTTGTTACGCTTTTAACGAAACCGCCATGCCGATGCTTACCGGCACTCTTATAACAGTTGCGGGATTTATCCCCGTGGCGTTTTCAAAAGGACTTGCCAGCGAGTTCTGCGCCGCGCTCTTTCCGGTTATAGGCGCAGCGTTAATTATTTCTTGGATCGTTTCTGTAATGGTTGCGCCTTTTTTTGGAACGTATCTTATAAAGACAAAAGAAAAATCCGAAAACACCCCGGAAAGCAGATTTTACAGGCTTTTTAGAAGGGTTTTGGAAAAGATATTGGCGTATCCTAAAACTACCGTTGTGGTTACAGTATTTTGCTTTGCATTATCGTTATTGGGATTTACCTATGTAAAGCAAGAATTCTTCCCTGCGTCGGTGCGTCCCGAAATACTTTTGGATCTAAGACTCTCTCGCGGAACATCCATAACGGAAACCGAAAGAAAAGCCAAGCGGCTTGCCGCATATATAGACGAATTAGACGGCGTTAAGAATTACGTCTGCTACGTCGGAGAAGGAGCGCCAAGGTTCGTGCTCACCGTCGACCCGGAACTTCCCGACGATAACTTCGCCCAATTTGTAATTACGGCTGAATCGAAAAAAGCAAGGGAAGAGTTACAACAAAGAATTAACGTCATATTAAAAGAAGAGTTTTACGATGTAAAGAGCAGAATGCATCTACTTGAAACGGGACCTCCCGCAAAAGCGCCGGTTATGCTTAGAATTTCTGGCGAGGATTTTGCCTCGACAAAAGAATCGGCAATTAAAGCGATGAATTGCATTACAGAGAAACAACTTGCCAAAAACGTAACTCTTGACGCCAACGAAGAAACGGGCATATTGAAACTCGACCTTGATCAAGGCAGACTCTCTGCGTTGGGATTAACAAGGGGGCTTATCAGTCAAACATTATACGGCATGATAGACGGGGCGAAGGTGGGAGAATATTATCTTCGAGATAAAACCGTACCCATAGAGGCAAGACTTGACAAATCGGATAGGGACGAACTGACAAAACTGAACTTTGCGCCCATAAGAACCACGGCAAATCAAGTAGTAACCTTATCTCAAGCGGGAGAGTTAAAACTTTCAACCGAACCCGGCTTAATCCCAAGGCGTAATTTACGGGAAACCATAACGCTGACGGGAGAACTGCCCGCAAAAAATTTAACCGCCAACAATGCGACAAAAGCGGCGCTTAACGCCGTCAACAGCGAAGACTTAAATCTACCCGAAGGAATCAGTATAGAGGCGGCGGGCGCCTTGGAGGACAGCGCAAAATCATTATCCCACATTGTAAAACCCCTACCGTTAATGATATTTGTAATGATGACTCTCCTAATGTTCCAATTAAGATGCGTAAAAGACATGACGCTCGCGCTATTGACGGCTCCAATGGGGTTGATAGGCGTAACCTGGGGAATGTTAATCTTAGACGAAGCAATGGGTTTTGTGGCGGATTTGGGATTTTTGGCGTTAATGGGAATGATAATAAGAAACTCGGTAATACTAATCGACCAGATAAAAAAACATATTGCAAAGGGCGAGACTCCATACGACGCCATAATAGATTCGGCGATAATGCGTTTTCGCCCCATAATGCTAACGGCGATGGCGGCAATTTTAGGAATGCTGCCCTTAATGCCGAGCGTCTTTTGGGGACCCATGGCGACGGTAATAGCCTCGGGACTGCTTATCGCCACAATCCTAACTTTATTGGTACTTCCCGCTATGTATATGTTGGCGTATGGTGTAAAAAAGGAATAAAAAAAACCTCCGAGGGGGCGGATCCTCGGAGGTTTTTTATTGCAATCGCCACACTTAGCGATTTGAGTTTTTCCAATAATGAAGTAAAAATGTAGGATTTAAGCACAAATATTGTAGAATTGTGAAA
Source organism: Selenomonadaceae bacterium (assembly GCA_017634675.1). Taxonomy (GTDB): domain Bacteria; phylum Bacillota; class Negativicutes; order Selenomonadales; family Selenomonadaceae; genus RGIG9201. The sequence goes on from JAGBMX010000056.1 coordinate 4,940, forward strand.
CGGAGAGGTGAAAAAAATATAAGGACGTGAGGAATTTTGAAGGATAATTTGACCATATCATAAAAAATGTAATCTGCAAGTTTTTTGTATTTTTCCGGTTGGAGCGCAAGACAAACAATGGACGCCTTGAAAATTCCCGCCGACGAACAGGAAAAATACGCCAAACAAATATGATTTACGCAAACAAAAAGACAATCTGTCAGGGTTTATCTCACAGATTGTCTTTTTTGTTACAGCCTTTGTTTTAACAGCGTCCTGTCTATCTTCCCGTTAAGATTGAAAGGCATCTCGTTTACGGTTCCCGTTAAAAATAGGTTTTTTTGAATCGCTATTGAAAGCGTGACGCAATAATGCTAAAATTGCGTTAAAGGAAGTGATGCGCATGGGAGCAGTAGATAAAGAAACCAAAGCGTATTTATCGAATAAGGAACGATTTGCCGACGCTTTTAATTTCTCCATTTACAACGGAGATTACGTCATCCATCCCGAAAACCTAAGTCCGATGGATACTTCCGCCATAGCTTTGCCATACGGAGAAAATGCCAAAGTAGCCGTACAAAAATACCGCGATTTGCTTAAGTTGTATTCGGCTATGCGCGACGAAAAGGCAATCTACCTTGTTTTAGGATTAGAGTTGCAAACCCTTATTCATTATGCAATGCCTGTGCGTTGTATGCTCTATGACGCATTAAACTATACCGGGCAGGTGGCTGAGGCGGCGCTCTCACACCGCAATGAAAAAACAACTTTATCAAAACCGGAATTTTTATCCGGGTTCGGTAAAGCAGATAAGTTAATGCCCGTCATAACATTGACGATTTGTTTAAGCGCCGAGTCATGGGATGCGCCAAAAAGCCTTCACGATATGTTAGCGATAGACGATAAGCGGCTTTTGCAATATATTCCAAACTATAAACTCAATCTTTTAACGCCGGCTCATATTGACGATAAAGATTTCGATAAGTTCCGCACGGGGCTTGGCTCCGTCATGCAATTTGCCAAACACAGGAATGACGAAGATATAAGTTGGATGGGAAATAACAAACGTTTTGAAGAAATGGACAGAGAAACAGCCAATCTGATAAAA
>JAGBMX010000057.1 GCA_017634675.1 Selenomonadaceae bacterium
AATCGCGCTGTCTTTGATGTTTTTCCGCATATTTTCAAAGATGCGTATAAGATTTTGAAAACTCCAAAGATCAATGCCCGCTTCGGGCTCGTCGAAAATGGTGAGCTTTGCGCCGCGCGCCATAACGCTCGCTATCTCGATACGCTTTAATTCGCCGCCCGAAAGAGAGCCGTTTACCTCCCTATCCACATAATCGCGGGCGCAAAGCCCGACTTCCGCGAGATAATCGCAAGCCTCCGAATGAGTAAGATTTTTTTTCGCGGCAAAGCGCAAGATGTCTATTACTTTAATCCCCTTAAACTTCACGGGCTGTTGAAAAGCGAAAGATATTCCAAGATTGGCGCGCTCCGTAATGGTTTTATTTGTAATATCTTCGCCGAAAAATGAAACAGAGCCCGCGGTAGGCTTTTCAATACCCGCGATAATGCGAGCAAGCGTAGATTTTCCGCTGCCGTTCGGCCCCGTCACAACGGTAAATTTTTGCGCTTCTACGTTAAGCGATAAGTTGTCAAGAATAGAAATATTTTCCTTACCGTCATAAACGTCGAAACAGATATTTTGTAAATTTAGCATAAAACTCTCCTTACACACATATATATTGGCTATTCTAGCATAATAAAAAGCGTTTATCAAGGGAAGATGAACGAGATTATCTTTCTTTACGAACAGAACATATATTTTGCCATAGGAATCAAATTTTTTCGCCGACGTCGGGGTTATTGCGTTGTTTGAAACTCTGATAAAGGAATCGTTTGGCAACAACTCTATATGAAATTAGAATGAAAACAGCAATTTTTTCATTACGAGCAGGGATATTATGTAAAAATGCAGAATATTTCCCTTATTTATAAGCCATAATTTATAAAAAATATATGAAGGAGATGTGTGTATATGAATTCAAAACTTATTAAAATCGGCGGTGTTATATTATTGAACAAGGCAACATATCACCCGAGGAATATAAACAAGTTCAAGTAGCCGAGCAAGAAATGAATAATGCCAAGAATAAACTAAATGAAATGCGAAAAAAAGTCTATACAAATTACAATCCTGCCGAAGAAGATGCAAAAAAGAAAGAAAAATATGAGGGCAAGTAATTTTGTGAACAGATTTGAAGATAAGCTGCATTATTTTAGAAATAAAAGGAATGACGTACTATGAATAAAGAACAAATTCAAAAGGCTATTTATGATTTTAAATCAATATTAGAAAGTGAAACGAAGAATTTAAATGAACAAGTTCCGCAATGGAAAAATTCAATATCCGATAAAATGAAAAAATTTAAACGCGGCGGCTTATTTGTATTATTGTTTTTGGTTTTGGCTATTTTTGCCCAAGCGTATGCAAATGTGTCAAAATCCTCCGAAACTTCGCAAATAACTCAAAATATTGCAAGTCAAGAAGATTCGCTAATTTTAAAAAATACAAAATATGCAAATACTGCTAATCAGGTACATCAACAACCAAAATCAGATACGCCGCAAAAAACACAACCAACACAAAACGAAACGCAACAAGAAGCCAAAGCCATAACTCCCGCCGCAACATCAGCACCACCGACAGAAGAAACATCGCAAACAAAGCAAATACAAAGGTCAAATCAAACGCAAGGCGGATTCCTTGCAAATACAAAATCCGGCAAATACCACCGTGCTACTTGTCGCACAATTCGTAACCCCAATGCAGCTCATTTTGTGAGATATAATACTGCCGAAGAATGTATTGCCGCAGGTTATAAAGCGTGTAAAGTTTGTTTATAAAACTAACCGGCAATAAACATTCCATATAGAATGTTTATTGCCGGTGGAAAAGTTATTCATCTTTTGATTCTGTCTGTGTTTCAAAATCTAATTCAATTTGTTGCGGCTTTTCTATGACTTCTAAAACTTTTGAAACGATATATTCCGTTGTGAGTTTTCCTCCTTTTATGGCTTGCTCTACGTGGTAACGTATTTTAAGCATATCGCCTTTTGCAAAACCAAATTCTCTTTGCGCGACGCGTTTTTTGAAATCTTCATCTTGTATTGTTACCCAAATGTTATGCGTACCGTCGTTTAGTTTCCATTTTCCTTCCACAAAATTGATGGTTACAATCTCGGTTACTATTTCTATTTCGGGAGTGGGGGCAAATGTTTCATCATCTATCTCTTTAACGGCAGGAGCTTTAAAATTCTCCATTTCACTATCTTGAATTGAAACTATTGGGTTAAAATCTTGTTTATCGGTAGGGTTTCTTAATTCAAAAGCGTCTACGCCTTCATTTTGTAAGGGGCGTATAATTTTCTCGATATTTAATCTACAATTAACATCTAAGTAAACTTTTAAAGTTTTTTCATCTGTAACTATTACATCATCGCCTGCGGTTATTTCAACCTTGTTATCAGGTTTATGTTCGATATTTTTTATTTTGCGCCCTTTTACCAATTTTATCAACGCAAAAATTCCACCTGTTAAAGTGCCGCCCCAACCTAAAATTTCTATTAAATCCTTCAATCCTGTTTCTTCCGCAAAACCCATAAATAATTTTGCGCTTTCTAAAATACTACTGCTTTCAAGATAGAGTGTTACATCAATAGAGCCTCTTTGCATACTGTCTTGATTTAATAAAACTCGTATTTTTCCTTTACCGTTTAAACACGAATTTATATTTTCAACCAAATCTGAAAAAGCTATCAGAGCCGGAGCAAGGTCGCGTACATCTATAGAGCCGTTGTCAAGCGCGCCTCCAACATAAGCAATACGCGCTTTCGCTTTGTTCATAAAACCACCCTCCTCTCTTTGGAATTATAACATAAAATATTTTGCAAATCTTGAAAAAAAGCAAAAATTTCCCACAAAATGTAAGGGACTGCCTATATATTTTTTCTGGGAGATTTTATAACCCAGAAAAATACAAAGAAAAACAATGCGAATTTTTGCAAAATGCCTACAATGCGCCGACAAAAAACGCGCCATTGATTTTGCAAAGAGTTATTGAGTATTTCCCAAATATGCTGTATAATAAGCGTATATTTTAGAAAAGGAGAGCGAGAGCGTTGTTTAACGCAAAGGGTAGCAGTCCCTCCGTCAAGGAACTTACGGCGCGCGGTATGATTTTGGGCGCGATTTTGACGGTGATATTTACCGCTTCAAACGTATATTTGGGGCTTAAAGTGGGGCTTACATTTTCTTCCGCCATTCCCGCCGCCGTTATCTCTATGGCGATTTTAAAATTGGTGAAGGATTCAAGCATTTTGGAAAACAATATGGTACAAACGCAAGCGTCCGCCGCAGGGTCGCTTGCCAGCATTATCTTTATCATTCCCGCGCTTTTGATGATAGGTTATTGGCAAGGTTTCCACTTTTGGCAGACGCTCGTTATTTCCGCTTGCGGCGGCTGTATCGGCGTGCTTGTTACCATTCCCCTGCGCCGCGCTATGGTCGTGCATAGCGATTTGCCGTACCCGGAAGGCAGAGCGGCGGCGGAAATTTTAAAGGTTGGCTGCGGGGATAAAGCGCGCGGCGGCAGTATAAAGGAAATTTTAAGCGGCGCGCTGGTGTCCGGCGCGTCCGCTTTCGCGGCAACGGGGCTTAATATTTCTTCAAGCGCGTTTTCACTTTGGGGCGCGTTCGGAAAAGGCGTAAGTCAGCTTGCCGTCGGATATTCTGCGGCGCTACTCGGCGCGGGATATTTAATCGGAATAAGCGCGGGAATGGCTACGCTTACGGGTATTGTTTTAAGCTGGGGCGTGTTTGTTCCGTATTTTACTTGGGGACTTACCGGAAACGAAACGGAGCTTATAAACGCGGCGCAAGCGGCGTTTCGCGATAAAGTTCGCTTAATCGGCGTTGGCGTTATGGCAATAGCCGCCGTTTGGACGGTGATTAGTTTGGCTCGTCCAGTAATCGACGGCGTAAAGGAAGCGTTTTCCCACGTAAGTTTAACGGAAAATTCAAAAAACGTTCATCATACCGATATAGATATGAGTTTAAAATCCGTCGGATACATTTTCGCCGTAGCCGTTGTTTTGCTCTTGACGGTGTTTTATTCCTTCGTGCATAACGCGAATTTGCCCGTATATCAAGAAATCGCGCTAACATTTGCGAGCGTTGCCATCGCCGTCGGTGTAGGATTTTTGGTTGCGGCGGCTTGCGCGTATATGGCGGGGCTTGTCGGCACTTCGACTACTCCCATTTCCGGCATAGGTATCATCGGAATAATCGTATCTTCCGTTATAATTATGATTATCGCAAATGTTTTCGGTATTTTCGACTTACCCGGCGGCGAAAAGTTCGTCACAGCCACGGCGATATTTACCACGTCGATAATTATCGCTATCGCTTGCATCTCTAACGACAATATGCAGGACTTAAAGACGGGGCAAATCGTTGGCGCAACGCCTAAACATCAGCAGGTTGCGCTTATTTTAGGCTGCGTTGTCGGCGCGTTTGTCATCGCGCCCGTGCTAAATCTTCTCTATCAAGCATACGGTTTTGTAGGCGCAATGCCGCGGGCGGGAATGGACGAAGAAGACGCTCTCATCGCCCCGCAAGCGTCACTTATGACGGTAATAGCAAAAGGCGTTATTTCCCATAATCTTATGTGGGATTATATTTTGCTTGGAATAGGGGTTGGAGTCATCATAATCATAATAGACGCGCTGTTAAAGAGACGCGGAAAAAATCTAGCCCTTCCGCCGCTTGCTGTCGGCATAGGCATTTACCTTCCCGCGGAGGTGAACGCGCCCATTGTTATCGGCGCGGTGATGGGATATGTTATGAAAAAAATTTTATCGAAACGCGATAAAAACGAAAGAGAAAAAGCCGAAGACCGCGGCACGCTTTTCGCTTCGGGGCTTATAGTAGGCGAGAGCCTTGTGGGCGTTCTTATGGCGGGGATTATAGTTTTATCCGTAACAAGCGGCGGAAGCGATTCACCTCTTGAAATTGACAGTTTCACCGCTTACGAGGATATTTTGGGGCTTGTGATTTTCGCGGGCATTATCGCTTTGTTTATCAGAGTGGTTATGAAAAAATAACCTATAAAAAATCGGCTTTCAATTTGAAGGTCGATTTTTTTATTTGACCCACGAATTATTTTTATATTCTTTTCATAAAAAATGATATAATGTTATAGTGAATGATAAAATTTTCTTTACTTTCTTCTTTTCTCTCTTTCTTTTGAAAAAGAAAGAGAGAAAAGAAGAAAGTAACAAAGAAGAAAAGAGAGAAAGAAAACTTTATCAAAAAGTAAAAATTTTATTGTCGTTTACTATACAAAAAGGATGTGAACTTTATGGATTTAGATTTTCACTACGGTACGATTTATGTGCTTTCGCGCTGGGCAAAATTCGGCAGTCACAACGCTAATATAATCGCTTCCGCCTCTCAAATGGTAGATGACAACTTTGACGACAATCCCTTTTCCGATGCGGAAGAAGAGAGAAATATAGCTATGGGGATTCATGTTCGCTATTCCTGCCAAAATATTTGGGGAAACATCACGGGAAAAGGCAACCCCGAAGTGTGGATTCCCTTTCACTTTTTGCCGGGTCTCGTTGGCGAGGACACGGATTCAAAACTTGTATGCAAGAAACATAGCGTTCTTTCCGAAAAATTAAAAGAACGTTTGCTTCAAACTACGCTAGACAACGCTGATTTTGCTTTTCGTTTGGGAGTCGGGCTTCATGTATTTGCGGACACTTGGGCGCATCAAGAATTTGCGGGAATAAATACCACTATAAACAAAGTAAAAAAACTAATATTTTCAACTCACGGCTCTTTAATAGAAAAAGTGCTTGATGAAATAGTAGGTTCGTCCTCTATCATCAGCAAGGTAATGGATCAGATAAATCCGCTGGGACACGCCTCCGCCGTACATTGTCCCGATATGCCGTATCTGTGGTGGAAAAGCGGCGGTCATTTTAAAGACGGGCGAAAAAATTGGGATGAGTTTATAGAAGCGTCGGAAGAAATTTTTAGAATACTCCAAGAGGTAAGTCAAGAACCTGTAACAGGATTATCCGAAAGGCAAAGGGAACTATTAACGGCGGCGTTTAAAGACATACAATCGGAAAGCATCGACGAGCGTTATAACGAATGGATTCGCCGCATACGTTCAAACGAATTTGAAATAGAAGATTTTGACGATGGAGACAGTGTTGCCGCTTACAGCGAAGGCACGATAAGGGACGACCTAACTTTTCGCGCGCAGTTTTTTAACGAGATAAACGACCATTTTGACTGGGTGAAAAAAGAACTGGAAAACGAAGGAATTTTTATACTAAAAAGCGAGCCTATCTACTGACATAGCGCAAAAAACTGTATATACATACCGAAT
>JAGBMX010000058.1 GCA_017634675.1 Selenomonadaceae bacterium
GCGGTCCCCCTCCCCTTTCAGGGGAGGCACTAGAGCGGCTTTCCCCTTACATCCACAAAACTAGCAATCAGAGAGCCTCTCCTGAAAGGAGAGGTGCCCGAAGGGCGGAGAGGTTGACCATGAAGAGCACTATTTTTCTTTTTTACTACCCGTGAATAGTAACCTTATTTTCGGCGCATTTTAATTTCTCCTTGCAAAAGGAGATTTTTTTTGTTATAAATATGTTAGTGGTTAAAAGTGGCAAAAAGTGGTTTTTGGGGGCGATTTTATGCTGATGGGTGAATTTTCCTATACCCTTGACGCTAAAGGTCGCATTACCCTTCCGTCGGAACTTCGAAGCGAACTTTCCGAATCTTTCTTTATTACAAAGGGGCTTGATAACTGCCTTTTTGTCTATGGCGAAAAAGAATGGGAAGAAATTTCTCAAAAACTTCGAAAACTTCCGCTATCCAAACCGGAAGCCAGAGCCTTTTTAAGGTTCTTCTTTGCGGGAGCAAGAAAAGTCGAATGTGACAAGCAGGGACGTTTTTTGGTGCCGGCAAATTTAAGGACTTACGCGGATTTAAAAAAGGAAGTAGTGCTAACCGGCGTTATGAACCGCGCGGAAATATGGGATAAGGACAAATGGGACGCTTATAATTCGGAGGTAAAAAACACTGTTACCGATATAGCAAGCGAACTTGTGGATCTTGGGATTTGACAATGGAAAAATTTCATCATGTAAGCGTGCTTTTTGACGAAACCATGGTTGCTTTAAACATAAACCCCGACGGCGTTTACGTCGATTGCACCTTAGGCGGCGCAGGTCACGCCTTGGGAATTTCATCGAAACTTTCAAAAAACGGCAGGCTTATCGGGATAGATCAAGACGAAGATGCGATAATTGCCGCAAGTGAAAGATTAACCGATCTTAATCCTAAAATTGATGTCGTTCAAGGCAATTTTAGAGATTTGGCAAAAATTTTGGATTCCCTAAAAATAGATAAGATTGACGGGTGCTTGTTTGATTTGGGCGTGTCCTCTCATCAGATAGACACGGCAGAAAGGGGCTTTTCATATATTAAGGACGGCCCTCTTGATATGCGTATGGATAAAAACGCCGATTTTTCCGCTAAAGACGTGATAAATAAATATACCGAAGAAGAATTGGGACGGATTTTCAAAGAATACGGCGAAGAGCGTTGGGGAAACAGAATAGCTAAGTTTATCTGTAATTTCAGAAAAGAAAAAACAATAGAAACCACATTTGAACTCATTGATATAATAGACAGGGCAATTCCGAAAGATGTGCGCCGGAACATGGAAGGACACAGCGCAAAGCGAATTTTTCAAGCTGTTCGGATAGAGGTGAACCATGAACTTGACTCTTTGGAAGATACTTTTAAAGAAGCGGCTTTGCGGTTAAACCCCAAAGGGCGGCTTGCGATTATAACTTTTCATTCGCTTGAGGACAGAATTGCAAAAAAAACTTTAAAGGAACTGTCTACCGATTGCATTTGCCCGAAAACATACCCCATTTGCCTTTGCAATCATAAAAAAAGCGTTAAATTAATAGGTAAACCCATCAGAGCGACAGGTGAGGAGTTAAACGCCAACAGGCGCGCCAAAAGCGCAACTTTAAGAGTGGCGGAAAAGTTAGAGAGGTGATGTTATGAGCGCCGTCAGGAAATATGAGGAAGATTTAGAGATACCGGAAGTGCCGCAGCGAAAAGAGAGGCCTCATATAGTTAGGAGCGAACTGAGGGGAGTATTAAATCGCCCCATGCGTTCAAAATTCAGGCTGTTCTTTGTAGCCTTCACCATACTGGCAATGGCGGTGACAATCAGGAGCGGCATAAGCGCCAGCCGGGGCTATATGCTGGTAAACACATATAATCAAGCTCAGGAAATCGAGCAGGAAAACGCCAGACTTAAAATAGAAATCGCTCATTTAAAATCCCCTCAAAGGATACGGGACATCGCCGTAAGAGAACTTGGCATGGAAGAAGCCTCAAAAGTTTATTACGGAAGCGGAAGATGAATTTTGCAGCCAAAAGCCTGTCTTTTGGCTGTTATTTTTTAAAGGAGGAAGTTATGAAAAAAGCTTCGGATATGGCAAAATTGGTAGAAGGCGCCGTCGTTGTCGGTGACGGCGAGGTTTTATGCAAATCTTTGGAGAGAGATTCCAGGAAGATTAAAGAAGGCGCTCTTTTTGCCGCCATTGTTGGGGCAAACTTCGACGGTCATGATTTTTTGGATGAGGTTCGAAAAAAAGGAGCCGTAGCCGTTATTTCCGAAAAGGATTTTACGCCGCCAAAGGGCATGACATTGATTAGGGTGCCGAATTTAACCGAAGCCCTGAACGTAATCGCTCCGTTTTTTCACGATTACCCCGCAAGAAAGATGCGGGTTATAGGCATAACAGGCACCAACGGCAAAACAACCACCAGTTATCTTATACGACATATACTGCAAAAAAACGGATATAAAGTAGGATTAATCGGCACCATACAGATAATGATCGAAGATGAAGTCATAAAAACCTCAAACACCACGCCGGATGTTGTGGAACTTCAAAACATCTTGGACAGAATGGAAAAATCCGGCATTACCCATGTGGTAATGGAGGTTTCAAGCCACGCTTTAAGCGAAAACAGGGTTTCCGGAATTGAATTCGATACGGCGGTATTTACCAACCTGACTCAAGATCATCTTGACTTTCATAAGACCATGGAGAATTATAAGCGCGCGAAGGCAAAACTTTTTGAATTGGTATCGGAAAGCGGCGAGAAGGAAAAGAAATGCGCCGTTTCAAATATAGACGACAAAGCCGGAGAGTTTATGCTAAACGCCGCAAGTTGCAAGCGACTGACTTACGGAATTCATAACAGCGCTGATATTATGGCGATAAACGAAAATATCACCCATAAGGGAACTAATTTCACGCTTAAGGGAGATTTTGGGGAAAAGCCGTTGAAACTGAATTTAACTGGAGAATTTAACGTATATAATGCGCTTGGAGCGATTAGCGCGGGTATCGCCGAAGGAGTTGCGATAGATAAGATAATAACGGCGCTAGAGAGTTTTGACAGCGTACCGGGACGTTTTCAGCGTGTGGGCGGAAATGATATTGCCGTTATAGTGGATTACGCCCATACTCCCGACGGAGTCGAAAATGCGCTAAAAACGGCTCGAAAGATTGCAAAAAATCGAGTTATAGCGATATTTGGCTGCGGCGGCGACAGGGACAGGACAAAGCGCCCCATCATGGGACGAATTGCGGCGACTTTGGCGGATATTGTGATAGCTACAAGCGACAACCCGAGAACTGAAGATCCTCAGAGAATTTTGGACGAAGTAATGGCGGGGGTAAACGAAATAGGCGAATGTAAGGATAAAGAAAGCATATTGGACAGGAAACAAGCCATATTTAGAGGCGTGGAACTTGCTAATGACGGCGATGTTATAATGATTTTGGGCAAGGGACACGAGAATTATCAAATACTAAACACCGGGCGCATACATTTTGACGATGCGGAGGTTGCGAGAGAAGCTTTGGAGGAATACGGGAAATGACGGAATTTACAAGGTCGGAAATTGAATCTGCGATTGGAGCAAAGCAAGAAGGCGCCGTTGCGGAAAAATTTACGGATATAACCACGGATACGAGAAAAATAACGCCTAATTCTCTGTTTATAGCGTTAAAGGGCGAAAAATTCAACGGGGAAGATTTCGCTTTCGAGGCGGTGGAAAAAGGCGCGGCGGGAGTGGTGGTTTCTCTTAACTGCTCAAAAAAATTAAACGAAAAAGGAGCGATTTTTAAGGTTCCCGACACCTTATCGGCTTATCAAAAAATCGCGCAGGCTTGGCGTATGAGATTTGACGTTCCGGTTATAGCCATAACCGGCTCCAACGGCAAAACCACCACAAAAGAACTTGTGGCGGCGGCTCTTTGTCCAATTGGGGCTATCCATAAGACTGCGGCGAATTTCAATAATGAGGTGGGGTTGCCTCTAACCCTTTTGGGGATAAACGAACATCACAAGGCGGTTGTGGTTGAAATAGGAATGCGAGGCTTGCATCAGATAGAAAACCTTGCTCCGATAGCCGCGCCAAATATCGGTATCGTAACAAACGTGGGAGAGACTCATATTGAACTTTTAGGTTCGATAGAAAATATCGCAAAGGCAAAATGCGAGTTGGTTGAAGCGATACCCGCGGGCGGAGCGGTGATTTTAAACCGAGACGATAAATTTGTTTACGATATGCGAAATAAAGCGAACGACAACGTAAAAGTCGTAACTTACGGCATACATAACGATGCTGATGTAAAAGCCGTTGACATCGGGGCTGACGGTCTTAATACAAAATTTAAAGTTGTCTTTGGCGGTAAAAGTTATGACTACGAACTTCCCATGGCGGGGGAACATAATGTTTATAACGCTCTCGCGGCAATAGCCGCCGGATTATATTTAGGCGTGTCCAACGAGGATATGCGAAAGGCGCTTTCGGTTGCGACAAACGCAAAAATGCGTTTTGAAGTTTCGGAGAAAGACGGCGTCACGTTTATAAACGATGCTTATAACGCCAGTCCGCTTTCCATGCGAGCAGCCTTATCCACTTTATCCAAAACCTATCGTGGAAGAAAAATCGCGCTGTTGGGGGATATGTTCGAACTAGGCAAGGAAGAAGAGGCGGCGCATAAAAAAGTCGGTGAAGAAGTTGCGGAATTTGGCATCGACGTATTGATAACTTTAGGCGAACGCGCGAAACTCATAGCTAAAGGGGCAAAAAGCAAGGGCGTTACAAATGTAACAAGCGTGAACACTCATATTGAAGCTGCGGACGCTCTGAAAGAAATCATAAAAAGGGGAGATACCGTGCTTATAAAAGGATCGAGGGGCATGGAGATGGAGAAAGTGTTGGAGTTTATGAAATATTAAAATGGGAGTCCAGAGGGGCGAAGCTCCTTTGGCGGGTCAAGGGCAGCGCCCTTGTGGGGTTTGGGGCAAAGCCCCAAAAATTTAATTTGCCGACACTCTCTCTTTTTTCCTTTTTTTCATAAAAAAGAGAGAAAATAGAGCTGGCAAGGAATAAACTGAAAGATGGCGGTGAAAAGATGGATTTGGATTTTCATTATGGGACCATATATGTGCTCTCTAGGTGGGCTAAATTTGGGAGTGGGAACGCTAATTTAATAGCTGCTTCTTCGCAAATGGTGGACGATAATTACGACGACAATCCTTTTTCGGATGCGGAGGAGGAGAAGAATATCGCTTTGGGAATTCATGTGCGGTATTCGTGCCAGAATATATGGGGGAATATAACGGGAAAAGGAAACCCGGAGGTATGGATTCCGTTTCACTTTTTGCCGGGGCTTCAAGGCGAGGATACGGACTCTAAACTTGTGTGCAAGAAAAACAGCGCGCTTGCGAAGAAGTTGCGCGCAAGACTCCTAGAGACGACATTGGATAATGCGGATTTTGCGTTTAGGTTGGGCGTAGGGCTGCACGTTTATGCGGATACTTGGGCGCATCAAGAGTTTGCGGGGATAAATACCACCATCAACAAGGTGCAGAGTTTGATTTTCTCCAATCACGGCTCGGTGATAGAAAAAGTGCTTGACGAACTTGTAGGTTCTTCTTCTATTATAAGCAAGATAATGGACCAGATAAACCCACTAGGTCACGCCTCCGCCGTACATTGCCCGGATATGCCTTATCTTTGGTGGAAAAGCGGAGGGCATTTCACGGACGGCAGAAAGAACTGGGACGAATTTATGGAGGCTTCGGAGGATATTTTCAGATTGCTCCAACAGGTAAGCTGCGAGCCGGTGACGGGATTATCGGACAGGCAGCGCGAACTTTTGACGGCGGCGTTTAAGGATATACAGTCGGAGGACATACAAGAACGCTATGACGAATGGATTCGACGAATTCGGGCGAACGAATTTGAAATAGAGGACTTCGACGATAACGACGCAAATGTGGCGTATAGCGAGGGCACCATAAGAGACGATTTGACCTTTAGAGGGCAGTTCTATAACGAAATAAACGATCATTTCAACTGGGTAAAAACCGAGCTAGAAAGCAAAGACATCTACATTTTAAAAAGTCAGCCCATTTATTGATGCGGTTTAGCATAAACAACGCAAAAAAGACAACAAAGGCACTTTAAAGAAATTACCGAAAACTAACGTTTTGAGTTTGTTAAAGTTTTTTCTTTTCTCTTTTTCTTTGTTACTTTCTTTTTCTCTTTTCTTTTTTTCAAAAAAGAAAAGAGAAAAAGAAAGTAAGGTTTTTAGAGATACTCTTTACAAAAAAGAAAGAGAAAAAGAAAGAAGAGAACTTACCTTTTTAAGGAGAGATTAAGATGGATTTTTTAGAGCTTGCAAAGAAGAGGTATTCTTGTAAAAAATTTGATACGAGCAAGAAGGTTGAAAAGGATAAGCTGGACAAAATACTTGAGGCGGGACAGGTTGCGCCAACGGCTAAGAATAGCCAGCCGCAGAGAATTTACGTTATGGAGTCGGAAGAAGCTTTAAAGCTGGTGGATTCTTTGACTCCTTGCCGTTACGGCGCGCCTGTGGCGTTGGTGGTGGCGTACAGTACCGATGAAGAGTTTACATATCCGGGAGGAAAATATCGTTCCGGGATGGAGGATGCCAGCATTGTAGCGACGCATATGATGTTGATGGCGGCGTCTTTGGGGATAGACAGTTGCTGGCTGAACTTTTTCGACCCGGATAAGGCGGCTGAAGCGCTAAACTTGCCCGATAATGAAAAAGTCGTGCTTATCATGGATTTGGGGTATGCGGCGGAAGGCGCAAGCCCGCTTCCGAACCATGAAAAAACGAAAACCATGGATGAGCTTGTGAGTTACAGATATACTAGAGAGCGTTAGAATTTACGAGCGAAGCGAAGTAAAGCTCTTACGCTCTCTGCATATACTCGCGATTGGGTTTTGACCCCTTAGTAAATTTTTCTGCTTGCGAGTATAACAAGACTAGATGTCCCCCACCTCTTAGGTGGGGGTCTATATCGGAAGAAAGGCGGGAGTTTAAATCTCCCGCCTCTCGGACGTCTTGTTGAAATGCTGACGTATGTAGTTTTTTCTTCTGGCGAAGAAAAAACTTGAATTAAGGCATTTTAAGGTTTTAAACCGCGATTAGTCTCATGCAACTCTCCGTAAGAAATAAAATTTCTAACGGAGAGTAGTATAAAAACCGTTTTTTTTCTTCTTCTTTCTTGTAAGAAAAAAGAAGAAAAAGAACCAAAAAGAAGAAAAAAGAACTTTAATAACTGGGCTTGAGCCAATTGTTAATTTTTACTTTTGAATTGAAAATTTATATTGCATATGAAAAAATTTTGATGCAATTATCTTGCCAGTTTTATCAGCCTATTGCAGACGAAAACCCCCGCAAGCGTCAACTTGCGGGGATTTTCGTATCTCAACTAACGCTTCGCCATATCCCTATACATCCCAAAGAGTTCTTTAAGGAAATACTGATTATATCAAATTTGAGTTTTTAGAGGTTCCCTTTAGGTATTTTTGAGAGATTTTTTTCGTCAGACAAGGAAAAGTGCCTTCAACGTAGCAACGCTACGTTGAAGGCACTTTGACGCAGGTAAACTCAAAAAGATCCGAAAAGAGCAAAAGAAGTTAATCAGTATTTCTTTAAATAAAATTTTGAACTCGGGCAATCAGCTCGTCGGGCATAAACGGCTTTTTTATATAACCTTCTATGCCCTGTTTCGCTACTTTAACCACCGTTTCCTTGTCTGCCGCCGCCGTCAGCATAATAACGGGCAAATCTTTTAAACTCGCCTCTTCTCTGATATGCCTAAGCGTTTCAAAACCGTCCATAATCGGCATGTCTATATCAAGCAAAAGCACGTCGACGGCTTCACGCCTTAACATCTCAAGACCTTTGACGCCGCTCTCTGCGGTAATGACTTCGCAACGCAATTTCTTTTCCAAAATGGTTTTTGCCAAAAGCAGGTTTATCTCATCGTCGTCAATAACCATAACGACGCTTTTAAATAGTTTATGATTGAACATATTTGCCTCCCGTATTATTTATCCGCCATTTTTTTCATCGCTTCCGCAACGAATTCATCGTACAGTTTCATGGTCTTGCCGTGGCGTTCTTTGAGTTCGCTTAAAGCGACAGTTTTTTCTTCCTCCGTAGATTCGGGCGAGACAATACATTTTCCCGCCAATTCCTGCGCCTTTGCCATGTCAGACAGCTTGCTGCCGCCAATAGAAAGTGAAGTGGATTTTAAAGCGTGAAGCAAAATTGCGTATTCTTTCCAATTTTCGGCGGACAAAGCCGCTTCCATCTTTTCCTTTTTTTCGTTGTGCAATTTGCAAAAAAGTTCCACCGCCGCCCAGTAAACTTCCTCCATACCGCCGCAGTACATCATGCCTTTTTCCACGTCCATCAACGGCTCTTCTTCCTTTGCCGCTTCAGTATCGTCTGCTGCGGGTACGATTAACGTTTCCTCTGCGCCCGCAACCGATTCTTTAGACGTTTCAACCGCTGTACTTCCTAAAACCGACTGTATTTTTTCCTGCGGCAAATAGCGTTTCAACGCATTTTCCAAATGACGGCCGTCCACAGGCTTGCTTAAATAGTCGGTGAAGCCCTCCCTAAGGAACATCTCCTTTGCGCCGGACACTGCGTTTGCCGTTAAGATGATAAAAGGCACGCCCTCGCATTCCTTCATTTTCTTCGCCAAACGAAGGGTTTCAATGCCGTCCAATCCCGGCATCATATGATCCAAAAATACTATGTCGTAATGTTCTTTGGAAAGCAAATTCAAACATTCTTCTCCGCTTGCGCAGGTTGTAATCTGCACGCGGGTTTCTTTCAAAAGTCCCGTAACCACCAAGAGATTCATTTCCGTATCGTCGACCACGAGAATTTTTGCGTCCGGCGCAATAAATTTAGGAGCGTAACCGCTTTCGTCCCCGGCAATTTCATTGGTAATCGCAGAGAAATCGCTTATAGGTTCGTGATTATGCACCGTCTGCGCCAGTTCGACGGAAAAGACCGTGCCTTTTCCGTAGACGCTTTCAACGCTGATTTCGCCGTTTAGGAGCTTCACCAAACGATGTGTGATGGCAAGTCCAAATCCCGTGCCTTCAATGCCCCGATTTTTTTCGGAATCGAAACGCTCAAAATCTTGGAAAAGCCGCGCCTGATCTTCGGCGCGAATACCGATACCCGTATCTTCCACCATAAAACGCAGAAAAATTTTATCCGCTTCAAAACCGCTCTGTTGAACTTTCAGTGTCACAGAGCCTTGTTTGGTGTATTTTATGGCGTTAGAAACTATATTCATAAGAATTTGTTGTATGCGCACATTATCTCCGTACAATCCGACGGAAATGACGGAATCCACCTCGACGTTAAAGGCGAGTCCTTTTTGAACGGCGCGAGGACGCATAATATTCGTCAAATTTGCCAGAAGCTCGCCCAAATCGTAATCCGTAGGCTCAAGTTTCATGCGACCCGATTCTATTTTGGAAAAGTCTAAGATGTCGTTTATCAACGAAAGCAGGGTTTGACCCGCGCCGGCGATGTTCTTTGCGTAACCCCTTACGGCGCGGCTTTGAGACTCTCTCAGCACCATTTCGTTTAAGCCTAAAATGGAGTTTAAAGGGGTCCTTATCTCGTGGCTCATGTTCGCCAAAAAGGCGCTTTTGGCTCGGTTCGCTTGATCCGCCGCTTCTTTTGCCGCAAGATAAGCTTTGCTTTCTTCAACTTTAGCGTTGGCGATAAAAAGATATATGCCGACGAGAGCGAACAACAAGAGTATTACGCTGCCCACGCGAAGAATTAAAGTGTAAATGTGAAATATCCCGCCCGCCATCGCCTCCCACGGCACATATCCGATCATAACGCAGTTGGTTCTCGGCAAATCCGCGCCGAACAGAAAGTACCGTCCCATATCGCTTTCCACGTAAGTCGCCGCCGAGTGATTGGTAAAAAGTTTATCGCGTATGGTTTGATACCCCTCTTTTACCGCAGGATCGTCAAAAAATTTTTTATCGTCGTCGTCATAGGACTTATAAGGTATTATAATCTGTCCGTTGCGCTCTTGAATCAGCCATTTGCTGTTCAAGTTGTAAACAAGCAATTCAAAATGTTCCGCCAGAAGCTTGTTGTCATAGATACGGTAAAGCACCGCGCGTATGTTGTCGCCGCGCATAACGGGCGCGGCAAAGAGCAAGCCCTCGTCTGCGTGATAATCCACCACTAGCGCGCCGCGAAAGGCGGCGGGAAGACGCGAAAATTTGGTTTTAAGCGCATTTGCTTCGGGCGCAAGTTCTTCTCCGGCTTTAATCATACCGACGGAAACGCCGTTTCCGATTTTCCCTAGCTCCGCCAGAATGTTTTTCTCCGTTTCAAGAGAGGGATTATCTTCTATGTAATGCGCCGCAAAGGCAAGTTCCGAAAGTTCGCGGCGAAATCTTTCCTCCGCTACTGCGGACGTATCCGCAGTCTGTCGCGCAATGGCGCTTTCCAGGGTTTCGTTCAGGAGCGTTCCGATTTTTTCCTGCATAATAATACCCGAAAGAAGCAGGCAAAAAATGAAAATAAAGAATTTGGCGAGCATTTTTGCGCTGACGTAAGATTTCAGGCTATTCAAAGACTTCCACCCCCTCTATGAGCCAATCCACGCGTTCCAAAAGCACGTCGTCGCCTATGACTTCGTCTTCGGCGCAACGCAAAACGCCTTGATTGTCATAAAGTTCGCCTGCAAAAATAAACTTCCCGTTCAAAAGTTCCTGTTTTAAACTTTCCACGCGCTGCGCCGTTTCGGAAGATACGGCAGAGGAAAATTCAGAGAGTTTCACAACATTTTGATCTATGCCGATCCAATGATTTTTTACGGAATTAATCTCGCCTTTAAGATAGCGTTGCACAATGTCCGTATAATAAACGTCCCATTGGCAGATCACGGAAGTCAGGCAATGGGGAGAATAACCCGTAAGCAAAGCGTTGTAACCTATAAAATCCACGCCTGCTTTTTCGGCTATGCGGCAGGCAGAATCCTCGTCTTGATGATAGGTAATCACGTCTGCGTTTTTCTCCCGTATAAGGCGTTCGGCGTTTACGGCTTCTTTCTCCTCGTTCTGCCAAGCTCCCGTCCACATGACGACAACTTTTGCGGTGGGATTTACCCGTCTTACGCCTAAGGTAAAAGCGTTGATGCCGCGATTTACCTCGGAGTTTGGCATAGCCGCCACATAACCTATGATGTTTGTTTTGGTCTGAAGCCCCGCCAATGCGCCCGCCAAATAACGCGCCTGATACATCCGCACAAAATAAGCCGTCATGTTGCGGGCGTGAACTTCCGCCGAATTTGTGGCAAATGCGATGTTTGGGTACTCTGCCACAAGTTCCCGCGCCTCTTTTGAATAAGAATAGCTGGCGAGAAAAATCATGCCCGCGCCCTCGTCGATAAGTTCGCGAATAGCCGCCGGACATTCCCCGCAATTCTCTTTTACCTTGTCGCGCACCAAAAGACGGGCGCCAAATTTATCGCAAGCTGCCTTAATGCCCTCGTACTGCGAAGCGTTCCAACCCGCTTCTCGCACGTCGCCTATGATGATAAAACCGATTTTTGCGCGCGCTTCGTCCTCCCGCTCGTCTGCAAACGTAAACGCAAAAACTGCGACGAGGCATATAGCTCCCAATCCAAGCAAAATTTTCCACAACTTAAAACCAATTCCCGAAAAACCCATGTCCGCCTCCTTCGCTAAAATGACGGGGCATATCTAAAAACCGTTCTTTTTCTTCTTTTTTCTTGAAAGAAAAAAGCAGAGTGTAGACTTATTATTGTTACTTCCAATTTCAAGGGACACTCCCCCCTACCCCCCTCTAAGAGGGGGGCTAGTTTGAGGAAATATTGAAATTTTTTGGCTCAAAAGTCGCAATCCGAGTGCCTCCCTCCTAGAGGGAGGTGCCCGA
>JAGBMX010000059.1 GCA_017634675.1 Selenomonadaceae bacterium
CCTCTAGGAGGGAGGCACTCGGATTGCGACTTTTGAGCCAAAAAATTTCAATATTTCCTCAAACCAAGCCCCCCTCTTAGAGGGGGGTAGGGGGGAGTGTCCCTTGAAATTGGAAGTAACAATAATAAGTCTACA
This sequence comes from Selenomonadaceae bacterium, assembly GCA_017634675.1. GTDB lineage: Bacteria > Bacillota > Negativicutes > Selenomonadales > Selenomonadaceae > RGIG9201. The sequence continues at coordinate 136 of JAGBMX010000059.1, forward strand.
CTCTGAGGACTGTTTCGGCAGTCCTTTTTTTGTTGCAAAAAAACTTCCTTCTTTTTCTCTCTTTTTTGTAACAAAGAGAGAAAAAGAAGGAAGCAAAGAAAAAGAGAGAAAAAACTTTGGTAAATTGAATAACAGTATCAAAAGCCAACTTATTTTATAAGACCCAATTGTTTCTGGTTATGGTACTTCTTAGCGGTGTCGTAGTAGCTTTTTGCGATTTTGGTGATGCTTATGATGCGACCGTTCTCGGTTTCGTAGAGAGTGGCGGTTCCGTCGTTTTCAGTGAAGAATTGGAAAACCTTATCTCCTCTGCCGTAGGAAAAATCGTGGTGACTTGCGGGGACAAGCGCATGGAAGTTCCATTCATCGCCGACAGCCAATTTGCCGATCATCTCGCCCCTCTTCCAATACGTCACCTGCTGGATGCGACTGTTCGTTGCGTTTGCTTTTACGGTGATGGAACCGGGATAATCCGCAATTATGGAGCCGTTTTCGTTTCTGACGTTGCTTGCAAGTTTTGAGTCAAACTTGCCGTTTAAATCCACCTCTGCGGCAAACGCCATAGCGCTCATGGCAACAAGCGCAACAAGAGTCAACGCTATTTTCTTCATTAAAATCGTCCCTTTCTAATGACAAATATTATCAACGTGTGCTATAATAGCATATAAATATGAAAAAAGTTAGGTGGTGGTTTATATTTCAAAAAAATTTATAATAACCGGAATGACTTGCGAAGTTTGCCGCTCAAGGGTGGAAAAAGGCGTAGCTTCGTTAGAAGGCGCAACGGACGTTTCCGTGAACCTGCTCACAAATTCCATGACGCTGAAGACGGAAGGCAACCTGACGGCAGCGGACATTGTGGCGAAGGTGGAGGCTTTAGGCTACGGCGCGGAGGAGATTATAGAAACGGCGGGGCAGGATACTGCCCTTGACAAGTTAAAGCAAAATCGGGAGAAGAATTTAAAGGAAGCGAAAGCAAGACTCTTAGGCTCTTTTATATTTTTAATCCCCTTAGCTCTGCTTACCTTTTATTATATGGAAGAAGCTCCTTTAAGCGTCAGAGTCGTCGAATGTTTGCTTCTCGCTCCCATTTTATATCTGAACCGCAATTACTTTAAAAGCGGATTCAGGGCGCTTATATCAAAGGCGCCCAACATGGACTCCTTGGTTGCGTTGGGGGCTTTTGCTTCAACGTTATACGGCTTTTTTGATTCGGCGGGAATGATTGTCACTCTTATCACGTTGGGGAAATTCCTGGAACTTCGGGCAAAGGGCAAAGCGAGCGCGGCTCTTGAAAAGATGGCGTCCATACTTCCGAAATCCGCAAGACGGGTTTTGGGGGATTCGGTTGAAGAGGTGGCTGTTTCAAGGCTTAAATTGGGGGACGTAGTAATAGTCGCCCCCTTTGAGCGGGCTCCGGCGGATGGCGTTGTGGTGTCGGGGGAAAGCGCCTTTGACGAATCCTTCCTTACGGGAGAGGCCACCCCCGTATTGAAAAAAGAGGGCTACGACGTAAAAGCGGGGTCTTTAAACGGCGCGGGAGCGCTTAAAATACGGGTTACATCCCTATCTGCGGATTCTGGCGTGTCGAAGATTTTAAAATTGGTGGAAGAAGCCTCGGCATCAAAACCAAAACTTGCAATGCTTGCGGATAAGGTTTCCGGCGTTTTCGTACCCATTGTAATAACACTTTCGATAGTAGTTTTCGCAATATGGCTTGCATTGGGTGAAACCGTAGATTTTGCGCTGTCAATGGCAATTTCCGTGCTTGTGATTTCCTGTCCGTGCGCTTTGGGACTCGCTACGCCTGTGGCTGTTATGGCGGGCATATCAAAAGCGGCTGAAGCGGGACTCTTAATAAAAAACGGGGAAGTTTTAGAGCGCGCCTCTGCCGTAAACATCGCCTGCTTCGATAAGACCGGGACTTTAACGCAGGGGAAGGCGGAGGTTTCCGAAGTCTATCCCGTGGATATTACCGAGGAGGAACTGATAAAAAAGGCCGCCTCGATAGAGATGGTGACGGAGCATCCGTTGGCAAGAGCCGTGAGGGAATATGCGGCGAAAAGGAACGTAGTCCCGTTAAAAGCCGAAAACGTCGAAGCCGTATTCGGGCGCGGCGTTAAAGGAGTAATCGAAGGCAAGGATATACTCTTTGGCAATGAGAACTTACTCATTTACGAAAACGTAAGCGTGGAGAAGTTAAAAGGCGCGGCGGGACGAATAGCCTCGCTTGGCGGAACGGCGTTGTTCCTTGCGGAAAACAAGGAATTAAAAGGACTCTTCGGCGTCTTTGACCGGCCCAAAGAATCAGCGAGAGAAGCCTTGTCGCTCTTGAAAAAAATGAACGTAACGCCAATTGTTTTGAGCGGCGACAGCCAAAAGACGGCGGAGGCCGTTTCAAGGGAGCTTGGCATCGAGCAAACCATAGGAAATCTTCTGCCGGAAGGCAAGGCAAAAGAGATAACAAGGCTGCAAAACGCGGGGCATAAGGTGCTGATGGCAGGCGACGGGGTAAACGATGCGCCGTCTATCATGCGCGCCGACGTCGGGCTTGCCATGGCGGGAGGCACGGAAGTCGCCGCCGAATCTTCCGACGGCATACTTATAAAAAACGATCTTTTAAGCGTGGCTATGGTTATCAATCTTTCAAAAAAGGTCGTTGCCACCATAAAACAGAACCTCTTTTGGGCGTTTTTCTACAACGCTTTGGCCATACCAATAGCGGCCGGCGCACTCTTTCCTTCCTTCGGGATAAAACTCACTCCGGCTCTGGCGGCTTTTGCCATGAGTATGTCAAGTTTATTCGTGGTGACGAACTCTCTGAGATTAAAAATAAAAACGATTAATAATGTTGCTTTTGAAAGTCAAAGCGATATTGTTTCAGAGGGTAAGACTTTAGATAGTGAAGTTTATAAAGTCACTGTCGGCGATAACGCTTTAAGCAATAACCTTTAAAATGCCTTAATTCAAGTTTTTTCTTCGCCAGAAGAAAAAACTACATACGTCAGCATTTCAACAAGACGTCCGAGAGGCGGGAGATTTAAACTCCCGCCTTTCCTCCGATATAGACCCCCACCTAAGAGATGGGGGACATCTAGTCTTGTTATAAATCAAACAACATTAGTTCCGATAACAATAAGGAGGCAAAACCAATGGAAAAAACGTTAAACATTAAGGGCATGATGTGCGAGCATTGCAAGGCGCACGTTACTAAGGCGCTCTCATCCCTTGACGGAGTTTCGTCCGTAGACGTGGATTTGGAAAAAGGCGTCGCTAAGGTGTCCATGGAAAAGGATATTGACGATTCCGTATTTGAAAAAGCAATAATCGATGCGGGTTACGAATATGTAAAGTAAACTCTCATACGCCGTTTTGTGGCTGTCCCTCCCCTTTGGGGAGGGATTTTTGGGTTACTATTCACGGGTAAACTGTTCTTTCTCATAACAAGTACGCTCCCAAGGCAACGTTGCCACCCCTCCGCCTTCGGCACCTCCCCTTTCAGGGGAGGCTCTCTGGTTTTGCTGTAGTGCCTCCCCTGAAAGGGGAGGGGGACCGCGAAGCGGTGGAGGGATCCTCTGTGAACGGCACTAATTCGCCTTTCGCACCACTTTGTTGTATTATTCGTGAATAGTAACATTTTTGGTTCAAAAAATTTCTTGTATTCACAATTCTTCATTGAAATTTAATTAAAAAAGTGATATAGTAAGAGATATTTTTGAGATTGGGGGATAACCCTTGAGTAAGCATGTTCTATCCGTGCTTGTCGAGAATCAGCCGGGGGTTCTGGTCAGAATCGCCAGTATGTTCTCCAGGCGCGAGTTCAATATCGACAGCCTGTCCGTTGGCGTCACCGAGGCTCCGGAGTTCAGCCGCATCACTGTGGTTGTCCACGGCGACGAAACCTTAATCGAGCAGATGGTGAAACAACTCTTGAAAATGCCCGTGGTAAAAGGGGTGCAACGCTTAGGCGACGCTTCTTCCGTATGTCGCGGCATGACCATGATTAAGGTTAAAGCGGATGACACCAACAGGCTTGACGTTTTAAAGATGGCGGAGCTTTTCCGCGCCCATGTGGTGGATGTTCGTCCGAACGCGCTTATCTTTGAGATAACCGGCGACGACGATAAAGTCACCGCATTTTTGCAGCTTATTGCGCCTTATGGCGTTATGGAGGTTATCCGCACCGGGCTTATCGCCTTGGAACGCGGAGAACATACAATATATGAACATTGTGAGGAGAGAGAATACTATGGCAAAAACTTATTATGATCAGGACGTGAACTGGGAAATAATGAACGGCAAAACCGTCGCCGTTATCGGCTATGGCAGCCAAGGTCACGCCCACGCACTTAACCTGAAGGAAAGCGGCGTAAACGTGGTCGTCGGTCTTTACGAGGGCAGCAAATCCAAAGCCGCCGCCGAGAGCCACGGCCTTAAAGTCATGAACGTCGCCGACGCCGTTAAAGGCGCGGACATCACCATGATTTTGATTCCCGACGAAAAGCAAGCGGACGTTTACAAAAAAGACATCGAGCCGAACTTAAAGGACGGCAGCGCCCTCGCTTTCGCTCACGGCTTCAACATCCACTTCAAGCAAATCATCCCCCCCGCAAACGTTGACGTGTTCATGGTTGCGCCCAAGGGTCCCGGGCATCTCGTTCGCCGCACCTATACCGAAGGCGGCGGTGTTCCCGATGTGTTCGCGGTTGAGCAGAACGCCACCGGCAAATGCTTCGACATTGCGCTTGCATACGCCAGAGGCATCGGCGGCACTCGCGCAGGCGTTATCGAGACAACCTTCAAAGAAGAAACCGAAACCGACCTCTTCGGCGAGCAGGTCGTTCTCTGCGGCGGCGTTACCCACCTCATCCAAAACGGTTTCGAGACTTTGGTCGAAGCGGGTTATCAGCCAGAAATCGCCTATTTCGAATGTTTCCATGAGATGAAACTCATCGTCGATCTCATGTATGAAGGCGGCATGGCGAAAATGCGCCGTTCCATCAGCGACACAGCCGAATACGGCGACTACACCACCGGTCCCAAAATCATCACCCCCGAAGTCAAAAAGGTTATGAAGCAAGCCTTAACCGAAATCCAAGACGGCACTTTCGCCAGAAACTGGTTGCTTGAGAACCGCGCCGCAGGTCGTGCGAACTTCCTCGCACAGCGCCGCATCCACGCCGAGCATCAAATCGAAAAGGTCGGCGGCGAACTTCGCAGCATGATGAGCTGGCTCAAAGACAAGAAAGATTTACAATTCTAAGCAAGTAAAGGAGGCTGTTGCAACTTTAGCGACAGCCTTTTTTTTGTATAGTTGGGGCTTCGCCCCAAACCCCACAAGGGGCGCTGCCCCTTGACCCCGCCAAAGGGCGCAGCCCTCTGGACTCCCAGCTATAATACAGGAACACAAAAATGAAAAGTTATTCTTCAAAAGATATTTTAAAACGATTGTTGGAAGATGGATGGTATGAAGTTAATTGCGTAGGCGATCATCATCAATTTAAACATCCTAAAAAGGCGGGACGAGTGACATTAAGGCATCCCGTAAAGGATTTAAGCCTTCGCGATATTAAAAGCATAGAAAGACAATCGGGATTAAAATTTGATTAAGCGTAAGCGGAGGAAATTTTTATGGAAAGACCTGATGTTTATCGTTATCACGCTATATTTTCTTATGAAGAAGACGGGATTCATGTTGTGTTCCCTGATTTGCCCGGGTGTGTAACGTTTGGAGCCGATGAGGAAGAAGCCGTCTATATGGCTAAAGAAGCCCTTTCGTTACATATATACGGCATGGAAATTGACGGAGAAGAAATTCCGACGCCTTCGACTTTAAAATCGTTGACGGAAAGCGAAAAGCTTCAAGCAAACGAAACCTTTTTTCCGGTGGAAGTTTTTATGTTGCCTTTTCGAAAAAAACAAAATAAACGATTGGTCAGAAAAACGTTTTCTATTCCATGTTAATTGAACAAAGAGGCGATAATATGAATTTACAAGAGGTCGCCAGACTCATACAAGGTTTGAGAGCGTTAGGCATAGACGCGGACTCTATCAACGAATTTATACTCTGGATGGAATCCGGCGACGGCGAACACTTGCCTAAGAAAAACAAAGAAACCAAAAACTAAGAAAAAACATTGCTAAAGTTTTTTCTTTCTCTTTTTTCTTTGTTACTTTCTTTTTTCTCTTTCTTTTTTACAAAAAAGAAAGAGAAAAAAGAAAGTAAGAAACTAACATATAACCACAAAGGACATAGTTATGAACATAAGCGAAAAGATATTGGCGAAACACGCCGGGCGGGACAAGGTTACGCCGGGCGAAATAGTTACCTGCAAGTTGGATATGGTGCTTGCGAACGACGTTACCGCGCCGCCCTCCATTAAGGAGTTTGAGAAAATAGGCAAACCCGTTTTCGATAGGGAAAAGATTGCGCTTATCCCCGACCATTTCCAGCCCGCAAAGGATATTAAGAGCGCGGATTTGGCAAAGGCTGTAAGGGATTTTTCGAGGAAACACAAGCTGAAATATTATTTTGAAGCGGGTAGAGTCGGGATAGAACACGTCATACTTCCCGAAATGGGGATAGTGGGTCCGGGTATGCTCACCATCGGCGCGGATTCTCATACCTGCACCTACGGCGCGGTGAACGGATTTTCAACGGGTGTCGGCACTACGGATTTGGCTGTGGGTATGGCGACGGGCGAGGCTTGGTTTAAAGTACCCGAAACCATTGAAGTGAGATTAACGGGGAAAAAAGCGAAAAATATCACGGGCAAAGACGTTATACTGACGCTTATCGGCAAAATCGGCGTCGACGGCGCGCTTTACAAGGCGTTGGAGTTTATCGGCGACGGCGTGAAAGAGCTTACCATGACGGACAGGTTCACCATTTCCAACATGGCGATAGAAGCGGGCGCGAAAAATGGCGTATTCCCCTTTGACGAAGTTACGAAGGAGTACGTCGAAGGCAGGGTAAAAACCCCTTGGGAGCCTGTGCTTCCGGATGCCGACGCTAAGTATTCGGAAACAGTCGAGATAGATTTGTCAAAGCTTCGCCCCGTTGTGGCGTTCCCGCATTTGCCCGAGAACACAAAAGCGGTTGCCGATATAAAAGAGCCTATAAAAATCCAGCAGGTGGTTATCGGTTCATGCACCAACGGGCGGCTTGAAGATTTAAAAATCGCCGCCGATGTGTTAAAGGGGCATAAAGTACACGATGACGTCCGAGCCATCGTTATTCCCGGCAGTCAGTGGGTTTATAAAGAGGCCATGCGCCTTGGCTATCTTGAAACATTCATCGACGCGGGTTGCGTTGTGAGTACCCCCACCTGCGGCCCTTGCCTTGGCGGGTACATGGGCATCTTATCCGCAGGCGAGCGTTGCGTATCCACCACCAACCGCAATTTCTTAGGAAGAATGGGACACGTTGAAAGCGAAGTTTATTTGGCGAGTCCCTATGTTGCGGCGGTTAGCGCAATAATGGGCGAGATAGCGGAGGAGGTAAAGTAATGGCACAGCTACAAGGCAAAGTCTGGCGGTACGGCGACAACATAGACACCGACGTTATTATCCCCGCGCGTTATCTAAACTCCTTCGATCCCAAGGATTTAGCCGCGCATTGCATGGAGGACATCGACAAGAGTTTCGCCACAAATGTCCAAGCGGGCGACATAATGGTCGGCGGCAAAAACTTCGGTTGCGGCTCGTCCCGCGAACACGCCCCCGTAGCCATAAAAGCTTCGGGCGTTCCCGTTATAATAGCCGCAAGTTTTGCGCGGATTTTTTATCGCAACGGCATAAACATCGGTTTACCCCTTCTTGAAATCGGCGACGAAGTTGAAAAAATCAAAGCGGATCACATCCTTAAAATCGACACCGCCACGGGCGAAATCGAAAATCTCACCACCGGCGACAAATTCAAAGCCCAGCCCATGCCCCCCTTCGTCGAAGAAATCAGCAAAGCCGGCGGGTTGATTAATTATATTAAGAATAAATAGTTTGTTTAGTTGGGCTCCGCCCAAACCCGCAAGGGGCGCCGCCCCTTGACCCTGCCAAAGGAGCTTCGCCCCTCTGGACTCCCATTAAAAAAATTAAAAAGTTTTATTATAAATTAAAAATTTAATATAAAATAAAACTGTCATTAAACGTAACCGGGAGTCCAGAGGGCGAACGCCCTTTGGCAGGAGTCCAGAGGGCAGCGCCCTCTGGTGGGGTTTGGGGCGAAGCCCCAATAAGGAGAGAATATGAAGAAAATATTGGTTATACCGGGAGACGGTATAGGGACGGAGATAACGGAGTCTGCCGTTGAGGTGCTGAAGAAGGTTGACGAGAAGTTTTCGTTGGGGTTCAGTTACGAGTATAAGGATGCGGGCGGCGCGGCTTACGATAAATTCGGAACGCCATTGCCGGAGGAAACTCTTGAGGCTTGCAGAAATTCGGACGCGATACTTTTCGGCGCGGTGGGCGGTCAGAAATGGGACAGCTTAGACCCGTCTTTAAGACCCGAAAAAGCGCTTTTGGGCATTAGAAAAGCGATGGGGCTTTACGCCAACATTCGCCCAGTGAAGATTGCCGACGCATTGGTTGATTATTCGCCTTTAAAGAAGGAACTCGCAAAAGGCGTGGATCTAGTTATTGTCCGCGAACTTGTCGGCGGCATATATTTTGGCGAACGCTGCGAATCGGAAATGGTAAACGGCGTTGAGAGAGCGTGGGACACCGAAAACTATTCCGTCCCCGAAGTCGAGCGCATTACAAAACTTGCCTTCGATATGGCGAAACTTCGCCGCAAAAAGGTGACATCCGTCGACAAAGCTAACATTTTGGCAACCTCCAGACTTTGGCGGCGCACGGTAAACAAGATGGCGGAAGCCGAAAAAGACTTGACCGTAGACCATCTTTACGTTGACAACTGCGCCATGCAACTTGCGGTTAATCCCGCCCAATTCGACGTTATAGTGACGGGCAATATGTTCGGCGATATTCTAAGCGATGAAGCCGCCGTAGTGGGCGGTTCTCTCGGTATGCTCCCCTCCGCTTCAATAGGCGAACTTACCAGCTTCTACGAGCCTATCCACGGTTCAGCCCCCGACATAGCCGGCAAAGGCATCGCCAACCCGATGGCGACTATCCTTTCCGCCGCCATGATGCTTAGATACTCCTTCAACGCCGAAGACGCAGCCAAAGCAATAGAAAACGCCGTCGACCAAACACTTGCCGACGGCTTCCGTACCCCCGACCTCTGGAAAGACGGCTTCACCAAAGTCAACACCGAAGAAGCCACCGAAAAAATCATCGAAAGAATTTGATAGTTGGGGCTTCGCCCCAAACCCCACAAGGGGCGCTGCCCCTTGACTCCGGCAGGGACTTTCGCCCCTGCACCCCGTAATAAAAATATATAAAAATTATTAAAATGGGAGTCCAGAGGGGCGCAGCTCCTTTGGCGGGGTGCAGGGGCGGCGCCCCTGCCGGGTTTGGGCGGAGCCCAACAAGAGGAGGGATGAGAGTGACAGGAGCAGAAGCGGTTGTTGAAGTATTGGTAGAGAATGGGATAGAGTGTGTGTTTGGGTATCCGGGAGGAATGATACTGCCGCTTTACGATGCGTTTTATTCGGATAAGCGAGTGGAGCAGATTTTGGTGACGCACGAGCAGAACGCGGCTCATGCGGCGGACGGATACGCGAGGGCTTCGGGGAAGGTCGGAGTCTGCATCGCAACGTCGGGACCTGGCGCGACTAATTTGGTTACGGGGCTTGGCACGGCGTTTATGGATTCTATCCCCGTTGTCGCCATAACGGGACAGGTTGATACGACGCTTTTGGGCAGGGACGCTTTTCAGGAAACGGATATACTTGACGTTACCATGCCTATCACTAAGCATAATTATAAGGTAAAAAGCCCGAAAGATTTGGTGAAGATTTTGCGGGCGGCGTTTAAGATAGCAAAAAGCGGCAGACCCGGCCCCGTGCTTGTGGATATTCCTCGGGACATCTTTTTCATGGACGTGGATTTTGAGGAATTGAAAGCAGATACGAAGGATAAGGCAGAGCCTGACGCGGACTTTTTAATTTGCGCCGCAGAAGCTGCGGAGGAGATAGCAAAGGCGAAACGTCCCTGCGTTATAGTGGGCGGCGGCGTTGTGTCTGCGGGAGCCTCAAAAGAAGTCGTCGCTTTTATCGAAAAGTTTAATTTGCCCGTGGTGCATACGTTGATGGGATTGGGCGGCGTGCCTAGGAGTCATCGTCAATCCTTGGGTTTTGCGGGTATGCACGGGAAAAAGGCGGCAAACCACGCAGTCGCCGCCGCTGATTTGGTTATAGCCTTAGGCAGTCGATTCGGCGACAGGCAAACGGGCGCCATCAGCAAATATACTAAGAACACGAAATTTATCCATGTTGACATAGACCCCGCGGAAATCGACAAGAACGTTGCGGGAAGCCTCGGACTTGCCGGGGATATGAAGGTTATACTAAAACTTTTAATGCGGCAAAATTCTCAAAGCGATTTGACCGAGTGGTGGAAGCAAATTCGCGAGTGGGAGAACGAGTACGACTATGATTATCACGTTGACCGTTTAACGGTGCCATGGGCGATGAATCAAGTTGCAAAAGCCACGAAAGGCAAACCGTTCGCCTTCGCAACCGACGTTGGGCAACATCAGATGTGGGCGGCTTTACATCTATCCATCGAAGAACCGCGCACTTGGCTGACCTCGGGGGGCTTAGGCACGATGGGTTTCGGACTCCCCGCCGCCATGGGCGCTCAAGTTTATTACGGCGACAGTCGCCGCGTTGTCCATGTTGCGGGCGACGGCGGCATTAAGATGACGGGCAACGAATACTACACCATAGCCAGAAAAAACCTCCCCATTATCTCCATCATTGTGGACAACACCAGTCTTGGCATGATTCGCCAGCTTCAAACGGTACTCTACAACGAACGGTACATCGCCTGCGAATTTGACTACCAGATGGACTACGTCATGTACGCCAAAAGCTTCGGCATCGAAGCCGAAGCCGTTTCCACCCAAGAAGAATTCGCCGACGCTTTCCGCCGCGCCATGGACGCCAACGCGCCCCGCGTCATAGTTATGAAAGTTCACCGCAGTTTCGTCGAACCCATGACCAAAGCCGGCGCTCGCATAGATGAATTTGTAGAGTTTAAGTAGTTGGGGCTTTGCCCCAAACCCCACAAGGGGCGCTGCCCCTTGACCCCGCCAAAGGGCGCAGCCCTCTGGACTCCCGGGTGCGTACGCCGAAAGTTTTGTGCTATTCACAAAACCCCTTATTAAAGTTTTTTCTTTTCTCTTTTTCTTTGCTTCTTTCTTTTTCTCTTTTCTTTTTTACAAAAAAGAAAAGAGAAAAAGAAAGAAGAAACTTACCTAAGAAGGTGAATATAATGATAAAAATAGGAATATACGGATATGGAAACCTAGGTAAAGGCGTTGAACTTGCTATTGAAAAAAATGAAGATATGCAGCTTCAAGCGGTGTTTACGCGTCGCGACCCCAAAAGCCTCAAGATTAAGTCTGATGCGGCTGTCGTATCTGCCGACGAAGTGGAGAATTGGAAAGATAAGATAGACGTTATGATTCTCTGTGGTGGGAGCGCTACGGATTTGCCGGAGCAGACGCCTAGGCTTGCAAAGTTGTTTAATGTTGTGGATAGTTTTGATACCCACGCAAATATCCCTAAGCATTTTGACGATGTGGATAAGGCGGCTAAAGAGTCGAAACATACCGCCATTATATCCGTTGGCTGGGACCCGGGGATGTTTTCGCTTATGCGGCTTTTCGGGAACGCTATTTTGACGGACGGCAAGGATTATACTTTTTGGGGTAAGGGCGTGTCGCAGGGACATTCGGACGCTATTAGAAGAATTGACGGCGTAAAGAACGCCAAACAGTATACCGTGCCTAAGGAAGCGGCGTTAGAAGCCGTAAGAAGCGGCAAGTTACCGGAGCTTACCACGAGAGAGAAGCATGAACGGGTTTGCTATGTGGTGGCGAAAGACGGGGCTGATAAGGCGAAGATTGAGGCGGAGATTAAGAATATGCCCAATTATTTCGCCGATTACGATACCACAGTGCATTTTATCGACGAAGAAACCTTTAACAGAGAGCATAGCGGGCTTGCCCACGGCGGCTTTGTCATTCGCTCGGGCAAAACCGGGGAGAACCATAATCATTTGATAGAGTTTAATCTGAAATTAGACTCTAATCCCGAATTTACCGCAAGCGTGCTTATCGCTTACGCAAGGGCGATTTGCCGCATGAACAAGGAAGGCGCGACGGGTTGCAAGACGGTCTTCGACGTGCCGCCTGCGTATTTGTCGAATAAGTCTGCGGAAGAATTACGGGCGCATTTGCTTTAAGCAATCAAAAAAGCGACAGTTTTTGCTGCCGCTTTTTTGTTATTCGAAGTTTAAATCACTATGGGTTCCTGTCCTCACAAGAGTGAGGACGAGCAAATCTTCATATATACGATATATCAAAAGCCAATCCGGTTCAATATGACATTCGCGGTATCCCTTCCAATCGCCCTGCAGGGGATGATCCTTATTTTTTTCCGGTAACGGTATTCCTGCCAATAACGTATCGACCACATTTTCAAGCAACATCATGTTATAGTTTCGTTTTTTCATCTTTTTAAAATGCCTTAATTCAAGTTTTTTCTTCGTCAGAAGAAAAAACTACATACGTCAGCATTTCAACAAGACGTCCGAGAGGCGGGAGATTTAAACTCCCGCCTTTCTTCCGATATAGCCCCCCTCCTAAGAGGTGGGGACATATAGTCTTGTTATACTCGCGTTTGAATGTAGCGGTTGTAGATAATTTATACTTCATCTTCCCGCTCCGTTTCAGTCATAAATTCGCGGAAGTTATTGTATCTTTTGGCGTTTGGGTCATTTGCCGCCATATCGCTTTCCATGCGGGCTATGATGTTATCGTCTGCGAACAGTATTAAAAATTCCTTCATTTTACGTTCCGATAAAGACGCTAACACGCTGACAGCGTAATTTCTCAGCATAGTTTCGTTTATTTGCAACGCTTCCACAATAATTGCTCCTTTTTTCGGCTCACTACAACTTTTCCTTGTCCTCAACCGTTATATCTTCGCCTAATTGCACTTCTATTACCGAAAGTCTTGTTACGGCATCCAACTTGTGCGGCGTCTTTCTTGGAATTTCCATTACGTCGCCCGCCGATACCTCCCTTTTCTTGCCGTTAATCGTTGCGACGCCTTCGCCCTCCGTTACCGTCCACACCTCGTCCCGGTAAAAATGCCGATGATAGTGCATACCGTGTCCCGGGTTTAGGATTACCTTTATTGTAAGACTGTTTTCTCCCGTATCCATTATCTTGAAATCTCCCCATGATTTTTCCGTGTAACGGACTTCTTGGGGAAATTTTTCCACATAGGGTTTTATATAGCTGGAAGTTTTTTTGTCCGATACCAAAATCCCGTTGGCGCTCGCTACTACTACGGCGTCTTTAATGCCCGTTACCAAAAGGGGCACGTCAAGCTCGTTTATGGCGTGGACGTTCTTTGTGTCCGCTAAAGTTACGTCTCCCAATGATTTTTCCATAACCTCCGTTAAGGTGTTCCATGTGCCCAAATCCTTCCATTCGCCGTTATATCTGAGTACTCCCACGCTTTTTTCCCGCTCAACCACGGCGTAATCAAATGAGATTGGCGAAATATCGGCGTAGTTTTCGTATAATTCTTCGTAAGATTTAACCTTTAAAATCTCCTCCGCCTTTTCGGTTATGTATGAAAGTTTCATGGCGAACACGCCGCTGTTCCAAAGGGCGCCTTCTTTTATATATTGGGCGGCGGTTTCTTCGTCGGGCTTTTCCTTAAAAAAATTCACCTCGGATATCTCGTCGTTGGTTTTGGGGAAGATATAGCCGTATTTCGCCGATGGATACGTTGGGGCTATCCCCATGAGCATAATGTTTTTATCGCCTGTTTCGGCTATTTCCCCCAACTTCTTTACGGCGGCGAAGAAATCAAGTTCCACATAAGGATCCACCGGCATAAAGACTGCAACCTCGTCTTTGTCCGCTTTTTTTATGTCCGTAAGGTACAGACTTGCCAAAGCTATTGCGGGAAAGGTGTCGCGCCTGACAGGCTCTTTTGATACCGAAATATCCTTGCCGCATTGGTTGATAAGTACGGAAAGTTGTTTTTTGGGGGCGGCTATGGTTATATTGGCTTTAGGCGCGGCTTTTTTTATATCGGCGAATATTTTTTGAATCATAGATGAAAATTCGCCGTTATCTTCAAAAATTCTGAGGAACTGTTTGGAGCGAATATCGTTGGAAAGCGGCCAAAGCCTTTTGCCGGAGCCGCCGGATAATAATACTATTTGCATATAATCGCCTCATTTACATAATCTTTCTTTCAGTATAAATAGCAAATGAAAAAAAAGCAACCTAAAAGTAGGTTGGCATTGTGAAAAAAATTTTCAAAAAATTTTCAAAATAATAAAAAAACACTAGACAACAAGATGAAAAAATAGTAAAATGCAATTTGTAAATCGAAAAGGGGAAGACTTTTCGGGTCTTCTTTTTTTCATATAAATGCTCTTGAACGAAGAAATACAGGGAGGCAGGTTTATGAACATTCATGAGTATCAGAGTAAAGACATTCTAAGATCCTTCGGCGTTAATGTGCCGAAAGGCAAGGGTGGCATTACTTCAGCAGCCGATGCGGTGGCGGCAGCCAAAGAACTCGGCACGCCGGTGGTAGTCGTAAAGGCTCAGATCCATGCGGGCGGTCGCGGTAAAGCCGGCGGCGTTAAGGTGCTTAAGGATATTAACCAGGTTGAAGGCGTAGCTAACGAGCTTTTGGGCAAAGTTTTGGTTACAAAGCAGACCGGCCCGGACGGCAAGAAAGTCAATCGCCTTTTGGTTGAGGCAGGTTGCCCCAACATTAAACACGAATATTATCTCTCCTTCGTTATCGATCGTCAGACGGCTAGAGTCGTTATGATGGGTTCCGAAGAAGGCGGTATGGATATAGAGACCGTTGCGGCCAATACTCCCGAAAAGATATTTAAAGAATTTATCGATCCCGTTGTCGGCTTGGCTCCGTTCCAAGCAAGCCGCATGGCTTACAACATGAATTTCCCGGCTGCGTCTATCCGCAAAGTCACCACTCTTATGACCTGCCTCTACAATGCGTTTATCGGCAAAGACTGCAGCTTGGCCGAAATCAATCCTCTCGTTGTCACCGAAGACGACGACGTTATCGCGCTTGACGCGAAGTTAAACTTTGACGATTCGGCTCTCTTCCGTCATAAGGACGTTGAGGAAATGAGAGACGAGACCGAGGAAGATCCGAAAGAACGTTGGGCGGCAAAAGCAGACCTCAACTACGTAAACCTTGGCGGCGACGTCGCTTGCATGGTGAACGGCGCGGGTCTTGCCATGGCTACCGTCGATATCTTGAAGCATTGCGGCGGCGAGCCTGCTAACTTCCTTGACGTTGGCGGCGATTCTTCCCCCGAGAAGATTGCGGAAGCGTTCAAAATCATGTTGGACGGCGGTCAGGCAAAAGGCATCTTTGTGAACATCTTCGGCGGCATCAACCGTTGCGACGCTGTTGCGCAGGGTATCGTTGAGGCTGCAAAGATTATCTCCGAAGACGGCAAATCCATTCCTGTTCCCGTTGTTGTTCGCCTTGAGGGTACCAACGTTAAAGAGGGCAAGCAGATCTTAAAAGATTCTCCCATCAAAAACGTTTTCCCTGCCGAGAATATGCAAAAAGGCGCGCAGGACATCGTTGATCGCGTTAACGCTGCGAAATAATGAGAGGGAGGATATAATAAATGAGCGTTTTAATTAACGAAAATACAAAAGTTATCGTTCAGGGCATCACCGGCAAACAGGCCACTTTCCATACAAAGAAAATGCTCGAGTTCGGCACGAAAATCGTAGCCGGCGTTACCCCGGGCAAAGCCGGTCAGAACGTCGAAGGCGTTCCCGTGTTTAACTCCGTCGCCGACGCTGTTAAAGCTACCGGCGCAAACGCTTCCGTTATCTACGTTCCGCCTCGCTTCGCGGCCGACTCCATCATGGAAGGCGTAGAAGCGGGTTTGGATCTCGTTGTCTGCATCACCGAGCATATCCCCGTTGAGGATATGGTTAAAGTTCGCCGTTTCATGGAAGGCAAGAAGACCCGCGTTGTTGGTCCTAACTGCCCCGGCATCATGACTCCCGGCGAAGGCGACGGCACCAAAGGCACGAAGCTCGGCATCATTCCTGCGGGCATCATGAAGAAAGGTCATGTGGGTCTTATCTCCCGCTCCGGAACCTTGACTTATGAGGCTGCTTTCCAGCTTATGAATGCGGGTATCGGCATCACGACCGCTATCGGTATCGGCGGCGATCCTGTTAAAGGCACCGACTTTATCGACTGCTTGGAACTCTTTAAAAACGATCCCGAGACCGAGGCCATCCTCATGATCGGCGAAATCGGCGGCACCGCTGAAGAAGATGCGGCTGCATGGATTAAAGAGAATATGCCCAACAAACCTGTCGCGGCGTTTATCGCCGGTCGTCAGGCGCCTCCCGGAAAACGTATGGGTCACGCAGGCGCTATCATCGCAGGCGGCAAAGGTACTGCGGCTGATAAGATTAAAGCTCTTAACGCCGTTGGAATCCCCGTTGCGGACACCGTTGCGCACATCGGCGAGACCGTTGTCGAGAACCTCAAAAAACACGGCAAGTACGACATCTGCCATACTTGCTAAAATACACGAAAACCACCGCTTATGCGGTGGTTTTTTAGCTTTCTTTTACAATTTCCGTGAAATCCGACCAATCTTCTACTTTAAAAGCTCTAATGTCCCTTACGCTATTTTTGAACCAATCAATCCGAGATAATTTGTTGATGGCCTTATATACGGTTGCCAAACTGTCTTTTTCGCTGCCGTTTATGTAAACGCTGCCTTGAGTCCACTCAAAACCCAATATTTCAAGTTCTTGTCGAATTTCATCATACGCTTTATTGTAAGGTTCGCCGTATTCTTTTTTTAAATCGTCGATTTTTAAATCAAAGGCTATCGCATACATAAGTAAACACCCCTTAAAGTTATTTGCAATACTCTTGACGTATTATAGCACAACAAAAAATAAAGGTAAATGCGATAAGATTATTTTGGTTGATTTTTTTTTATGAAAGTGGTAAAATAGACACAAATAAAGAGAGTCGCCGATGTTTGGTCGCGTCGCGCCCTCTTATATCAAGATTTAAGTTTGAAAGGGACGGACTTAACCTATATCACGCTCCCTTCTCTAAACAACCCGGGGGTTGCTACTTCAGCAAGGTAGCAACTCCGATTCTCGTTTGAGCAAATGCTATCGCTAGCATATAATGTTTTATCTTTAAATTTTCAAGATAATTTTCATTTTCCTTTCGACGCCTAGGCGTTGATTTTTTTTATAAAAAATTAACAAAAACCCTGCGCATTGTGTTATACTAGTGGAAAAACAGTTGTTAAATTTTTTTCTTTCTCTTTTTCCCTTTCTTTTTCTCTTAGCTACGCATATAAGATTCGCTAAGTGCTAAAGCACTTAGCGACAGAGTGTAGACTTATTATTGTTACTTCCAATTTCAAGGGACACTCCCCCCTACCCCCCTCTAAGAGGGGGGCTTGGTTTGAGGAAATATTGAAATTTTTTGGCTCAAAAGTCGCAATCCGAGTGCCTCCCTCCTAGAGG
>JAGBMX010000060.1 GCA_017634675.1 Selenomonadaceae bacterium
GGTCAACCCCTTCGCCCTTCGGGCACCTCCCCTTTCAGGGGAGGCTCTCTGTTGTCTCATTTTGTGGATATATAACAAGACTAGATGTCCCGTGCCTCTACGGTGGGGGTCTATATAGGAAGAAAGGCGGGAGTTTAAATCTCCCGCCTCTCGGACGTCTTGTTGAAATGCTGACGTATGTAGTTTTTTCTTCTGGCGAAGAAAAAACTTGAATTAAGGCATTTTAATAGAAAGTCGCCTTCACGTTGCCTCCCCTGAAAGGGGAGGGGGACCGCGAAGCGGTGGAGGGGTCATCTGTGAACGGCACTAATTCGCCTTTCGCATCACCGTGTTATATTACCCGTGAATAGTAACGGTTTTTTTATTCTCAATCGAATGTTTTTTATGGAAAAACCTTTTGTTATGGGTTATAATGAAAAACAACAAAAATTTAGACCGTAAATAAATAAGATAAACCTACAATCCGAAGAATTGGAGATATTTATGCAGAAAAATGCGCTAAAGGTTTTGGAATATAAGAAAATTTTGGATATGCTTGAGAAACAAGCAGGTTCAACAATAGGCAAAGAGTTTTGTCGCGCTCTTTTGCCTAAGTGTAAGGTTAGGGACGTGGAGGAAAGTCTTAACGAAACCGAGGAGGCTTGCCGCATAGAGGAAACGAGCGGCGCGCCTTTGGGCGGGGTTTACGATATACGAAAATCCTTAAAAAAAGTTTCCATGAACGGAACGCTTACTCCCGACGAACTTTTGGAAGTAATGAACACCATGTACGCCATGCGAAAGATAAAGCGGTTCTTTAAAGATACCGAGATTGAGACGCCGATTTTAAAATCGTGGGCTGTCGGAATTGAAATTTTGGGGGAACTTGAACGGGCAATCGAGAACGCAATCGACGAACACGGAAGAGTTAGAGACGACGCAAGCGTTACACTTTCCAGAATAAGAAGAGAAAGCAAAGCGGCTAAATCCCGCATAGGCGAAAGAGTGCAGAACGTGCTCCACTCGGCGGAGTATCAAAAGTTCTTTCAAGATGCTATTGTTACCGTCAGAGGAGATAGGTATGTGCTGCCCGTTAAGCAGGAATACAGAAAGGATTTCCCCGGCATTGTGCACGATCAGTCCGCCACAGGCTCAACCCTTTTTATCGAACCGATGGCGATAGTCGAACTTAACAATGAAGCGAAACGACTGACGCTCGAAGAGGCTGAGGAGATACGGCGAATTTTGAGGGAACTTTCAAGGCGCATCGAAAAGCATGCGGACGCCCTTTTAGAGAACGTAAAAATCTTGGGCAGGATTGATTTCACATTTGCCAAGGCGAAGCTCGCAAAGGATATGGGGGCGTTAAGACCCGAGGTAAACGACGAGGGCAGGACTAAACTTATGAACGCGCGTCATCCCTTGATACCGAAAGATACCGCCGTTCCAATAGATATTTCGGTGGGGGAGGATTATAAGATTCTCCTTGTGACAGGACCGAATACCGGCGGTAAGACTGTCAGCATGAAAACATTGGGACTCTTGTCGCTGATGGCGGGGTCCGGCTTGTTTTTGCCAACGGCGGCGGATTCTGCCGTTGCGATTTACGACAATATTTACGCGGACATCGGCGACGAACAGAGCATTGAGCAGAGTTTAAGCACATTTTCGGCGCATATGACCCATATCGTCAATATTTTGGATAACGTGAGCGAAAGAGATTTGCTACTGCTTGACGAAATAGGCGCGGGAACCGACCCGGCCGAAGGCGCGGCGCTCGCTACCTCCATATTGGAAAAAATCCTTGCGATAGGAGCGTCTGCAATCGCCACTACGCATTATTCCGCATTAAAAACCTTTGCTTATACTACGAAAGGAATCGAAAACGCCTGCGTGGAATTCAACATGACCACACTTCAACCCACTTACCGCCTGCTTATAGGCGTACCCGGCGCAAGCAACGCTTTTTCCATCAGCGAGCGATTGGGATTATCAAAGGATATCATCAACAGAGCAAAAGAACTGATAGACGAAGATCACGCCAAGTTTGAGAGGGTTATAAGCGCTCTTGAGGAGGATAAGCGGCGGTACGAAGAATTATTACGGGAGCTTACGGCAAGGGAAGCGGCGACGGCAACCCTTGAGGCGAAAGTTAAGGCAAAAAGCGCGGAACTTGCAAAGGAAAAGGGAGATATAATCAGAAAGGCCAAGGAACAGGCTTCAGCTTTAGTCAGAAAGGCCAGAAAAGAATCGGAAGAAATTATAAAAGCCTTAAAGGAACAATTCGACGACTACGGGGTAAAACGAAGACGCGAGGTTATGGAAGAATCCCGGGCGAAATTAAAGGAGCTTTCGGCGAAGACTCATCCGGGGATTATGGCGGAAAAAGGCGTGGGAGTAAAGATAAACCCAAAGACTATCGCCGTTGGAGATACGGTTTACGTTGCGAAATTAAACGAACGTGGAACGGTGCTGTCGGTAAAGGGAAGCGAACTTGAGGTTTCGGTCGGCAGCCTTAAAACTTGGATGAAAGCCAAAGATTGCAGATTCATATCAGCCGCGCCGAAGGAAAAGGCGCAGCCTCAAATCACCCATACTCACGCCGAAACTGCCCTTCTAAAGACGGCTCAGATAGAGAGGGATATAGATTTAAGGGGTATGATGGTGGACGAAGCGGAGCTTGCTGTGGGGAAATTCCTAGACGATGCCGCGCTTGCGGGGCTGTCGAACGTTCTCTTGATCCATGGCAAAGGTACGGGGGCGCTGAGAGCGGGACTACATTCTTACTTAAAAAATCATGCGGGCGTATCGCATTTTGCGTTGGCGGATATAGACGAAGGCGGTACCGGGGCGACTGTTGTGACTTTAAAATAGCAAGACTAGACGTCCCCCACCCACCTTTTAGGCGGGGGTCTAAACATGAGAAGTGCGGGAGTTTAAATCTCCCGCCTCTCGGACGTCTTGCTCTCATGCCGACGTATGAATTTTTTTCTTCCGGCGAGTTACTATTCACGGGTAATACAACATAGTGGTGCGAAAGGTGAATTAGTGCCGTTCATGGTCGACCTCTCCACCGCTTCGCGGTCCCCCCCCCCTCCCCCCTTTTTTTTTCAGAGGAGGCAACGTGAAGGTGACTTTTCTATTATATATCCACAAAATGAGAAATCAGAGAGCCTCCCCTGAAAGGGGAGGTGCCCGAAGGGCAGAGGGGTTGACCATGAAGAGCAATATTTTTCTTTTTTTTCTACTCGTGAATAGTAACTCCGGCGAAGAAAAAACTTGAATTAAGGCATTTTAATATATTGCCAAAAGCGTAAGTTTGGTAGTAAAATGAAAGAGTTGCGTTTAGCTAATATATTTTCGCGCATAACAAAATAAACAAATTAAGTTCACCCGGGAGTCCGGAGGGCGAATGCCCTTTGGCAGGTGCAGGGCGGCGCCCTGCTGGCGTTTGGGGCGAAGCCCCAACAGAAGGAGGATGCGGATGGCGGATACAAGCGGTGGCGGTAGGCGTAGGAAGAAATCGAATGCGGCGGGCGTAATAAAGCGTATTCTTCTTATAGTTTTCATATTCGTGCTTGTGATGACGGTTGGGGTTATCGGCGGATTTTTGACGGCGAGTATGAATACCAAGCCGGATTTGGCAAACGATATAAGACCTCCCGCAACTTCTACGATTTACGATATAAATGGCAGCGAGATTGCAACGGTACACGCCGAAGAGGACAGAATACCGGTAAAGATAGCAAAGGTGCCCAAATATTTGCAGGACGCCTTTGTGGCTGTTGAAGATAATCGCTTTTACGATCACAACGGTGTGGATATAAAGGGAATCCTAAGAGCCGCTTGGTCGAATATAAGGGGTGGCGGGGTATCTGAAGGCGGCTCCACCATAACGCAGCAATTGGCGAAGAACGCGTATCTTACGCAGGATCGAACTTTAAAGAGGAAGATTCAAGAGGTTTTCTTGGCGCTACAGCTTGAAAAGCAATATACGAAGCAAGAGATACTTGAACTTTACTTAAACCAGATATATTTCGGTCAGGGAGCTTACGGCGTGCAGGCGGCGGCTAGGGTGTATTTCAACAAAAACGTGGAGGATTTGACCTTAAACGAATGCGCAATGCTCGCCGGAATTCCAAAGAGTCCCAATTATTATTCGCCTTTTAACAATTTGGAGGCGGCGCAGGAACGTAAAGGCATAGTTTTGGACCAGATGGTGAAATACGGCTATGTCAATCGTCAGGAGGCGGCTAAATTAAAAACGGAACCGCTTGCCTTGGTTCGTTCAAAAAAAGCGGACAATTCAAGCGATAATTACTTTATAAACTATGTAACACAACTTTTGATAGAAAAATACGGAGCGGATGCAGTATATAAGGAAGGATTGAAAATATATACCACAATCGATCCGGATATGCAAAAAGCCGCGGAAGCGGCAATGAAACTTTTGCCGAGGTTTCGCACGGATGCAAACGGGATAGACCAGCCTCAGGGCGCGTTGGTTGCCATAGATCCAAAGACCGGATATATAAAAGCCATGATAGGAGGCAGGGGAACGGATCAGTTCAACAGAGCCACAATGGCGGTGCGTCAACCCGGTTCGGCGTTTAAACCTTTCGTATTCGCCGCGGCGCTGGA
This sequence comes from Selenomonadaceae bacterium, assembly GCA_017634675.1. Taxonomy (GTDB): domain Bacteria; phylum Bacillota; class Negativicutes; order Selenomonadales; family Selenomonadaceae; genus RGIG9201. Next base: position 4,621 of record JAGBMX010000060.1, read on the forward strand.
AAACAATTATATGCCCTCAACCGTAATAGACGACAGTCCGGTAAAAATAGGAGATTGGTCGCCCCAAAACTACGACAGGACATTTAGGGGCAAGGTTTCCTTAAGGCTTACGGCGGAACTGTCGTTAAATGTGCCTACGGTAAAAATCGCCCAAAAACTCGGTATGGATAAGCCCATATACTACGCTCAAGAGATGGGCATCACCACGTTCGTGCTGGACGGAGCGCAAAACGATCGCAATCTTGCGACGGCTTTAGGCGGTCTTACCAAAGGCGTGACGCCGTTGGAACTTACCAGCGCTTACGGTACCTTCGCAAATCGCGGCGTTCATGTTGCGCCGATAGCCATAATTCGCGTGTTGGACAGAAACGGCAAAATTATAGACGAAGCGGAGCCGAAGCCAAAGACCGTCATAAGCGAAGAGAGCGCGGCGGAGCTTACGAGTATGCTTATGGGAGTCATTGACCGCGGCACGGGGACAAGAGCTAAAATCGGCAGACCCGCCGCAGGGAAAACCGGCACCACAAGCGATTATCACGATGCGTGGTTTGTGGGCTATACTCCGGATTTAGTGGCGGGGGTTTGGATAGGTCAAGACAACAACGTTTCCTTGGGCGGCATGGGCGGCGGCAATCAGCCCGCGGAAATATGGGCGAGTTTTATGAAAAAAGCCCTTGAAACCACGCCGGCGCATAATTTCCACGGAGTCACCGTTGAACGAAGAGGCAAGGTCGGGGAAATTAAGGACGATAACAAGAAAGGCGACAATAAAAAGAAGGAAACCGATAAAAACAAAAAAACCGGCGGGCAAAATCAAAGCAATAACGAAAACACCCCGCCTTCAAGAGATAACAACGTGGAAGACGAGGCAGAAAGAGAGCCGTCAGGTAACGTAAGCGCAGAAACGCCTGCGCTTCCCGCTCCTGCCCCAACGCCCACACCAACGCCAACGCCGGAACCACCGGGCAACGCGCCGACTCCGGGCGGCGGGGTTTCTAAAAGCGAATGATTGTTGAGGGCTTTGCCCTCAAACTCCCACAAGGGGCGCTGCCCCTTGACCCCGGCAGGGACTTTCGCCCCTGTACCCCATAACAAAATAAAACGGGAGCGAGGGGCGAAGCTCCTTTGGCAGGAGTCTAGAGGGCAGCGCCCTTTGGTGGAGTTTGGGGCAAAGCCCCAATAAATAAAAGGAGAGAGATTGTTGAACGTATTTGATACATTGTTAGAGCGCGGGTTTGTGGCGCAGTGCACTAATGAAGAGGAATTGAGGAAACTTTTTGACAGCGAACGGGTGACGTTTTATATAGGGTTCGACCCTACAGCGGACAGCTTGCACGCAGGGCATTTTATCGCGCTTATGGCTATGGCGCATATGCAAAGAGCGGGACACCGTCCGATTTGCTTGGTGGGCGGCGGTACGGGAACCGTTGGAGATCCCTCGGGACGGACGGATTTAAGAAAAGTGCTGACGGATGAGGTTATACATCATAATTGCGAGAGGTTTAAGGAACAGATAGCGAGGTTTATCGACTTTACGGACGGCAAGGCCATTATGGTGGACAACGGGGATTGGCTGAGAAAACTCAACTATATTGAGCTGTTAAGAGAAGTCGGCGCGGATTTTACCGTAAACAGGATGCTTGCGGCGGAGTGCTATAAGCAGCGCTGGGAAAAGGGATTAACCTTTTTGGAGTTCAACTATATGATAATGCAGGCGTATGATTTCCTTGAACTTAACAGAAGATACGGCTGCGTTCTGCAAATGGGCGGCGACGATCAGTGGTCGAACATTATAGCGGGAGTCGAGCTTTGCAGACGAAAGCTGAGTACCCCTGTGTACGGGCTTACGAATAAACTTTTGACGAAGAGCGACGGAAAGAAGATGGGCAAAACCGCGGGCGGTGCATTGTGGCTTGATGCAAAAAAGGTTTCGCCCTACGATTTCTATCAATATTGGCGAAATGTCGATGATGCGGACGTTAAAACCTGTTTGTCGCTATTAACGTTCTTGCCTATGGAGGAGGTAAACGAGCTTTCGGCAAGGGAAGGCAGCGCCATTAACGAGTCAAAAGAAATTTTGGCTTACGAGGTCACGAAAATCGTTCATGGTGAAGAAGCCGCAAAATCCGCCAAAGACGCTGCAAAAGCTGTGTTCGCAGGCGGCGCTTCGGAGAATATGCCGACAGTTTCCGGTACTTTGGGCAAGAAAATCATCGACGCTATGGTCGAAGGCAATATTGTAGCCTCTAAAGGCGAAGGTCGCAGGCTTATCGCCCAAAACGGCGTGACGTTGAACGACGAAAAGGTAACGGATGCGGATTATATACTCTCCGAAAACGACTACAAAGACGGCGCCGCAATCTTGAAAAAGGGCAAGAAGAAATACTATAAGTTAGAAACATAAAAATCAAAGTTCTTACTTTTCTTTTTCTCTTTTTTTGAAAAAAAAGAGAAAAAGAAAAGTAACAAAAGAAAAAGAGAAAAAAACTTTAATAACTGGTTTTATCGAAATTTTGAAGTTAGAGCAAAAACTGAAAGTTCGAGTTTGTTAAAGTTTTTTCTTTTTCTCTTTCTTTGCTTCTTTCTTTCTCTTTTTCTTTTTTACAAAAAAGAAAAAGAGAAAGAAAGAAGGAAACTCACCTAAGGAGGACAACGAATGGAAGATTGTATTTTTTGCAAGATAGCGAAGAAGGAGATAGAATCGAATCTTGTGTATGAGGACGACATGGTTGTGGCATTTCGGGATTTGTCGCCTCAAGCGCCGGAGCACGTTTTGATTGTGCCCAAAAAACATATTGCAAGTATTAATGATTTTACGAAAGATGACAGAGAGTTAATGGGGCATATTATGACGGAGGTTTTGCCAGAGGTTGCAAAGAGTTTAAACATAGCCGAAGGCGGCTATAGAGTGGTTATAAATACGGGAGAAGACGCTCAGCAGACGGTAAAACATTTGCATGTGCATTTGTTGGGCGGCAGGAAAATGACTTGGCCGCCGGGCTGATAGGGGGGTTAATCATGATGAATCCCAATTTTGAACTTGAAGGCGAGCTTTTGGACGTTACCATGAAGCTTGACAAGCTGAAGAAAAAAAGTGAATTGACTGATGAAGATAAGGCAAAGTCGGAAGATTTGGAAAAGCGAAAGAACATTTTGGAAAAGCGGCTTCGAGAGGTAAGAATGAAAGGAATATGAGTCGGTGATTATAAAAATCCTCCATACGCAAGGAGGATTTTTTTTTGGGGCGTAGAAACAAATAGTAATATTTGTAACTATAGTAAACGACATTAAAATTTTTACTTTTTGATAAAGTTTTCTTTCTCTCTTTTCTTCTTTGTTACTTTCTTCTTTTCTCTCTTTCTTTTTCAAAAGAAAGAGAGAAAAGAAGAAAGTAAAGAAAATTTTATCGTTCAC
>JAGBMX010000061.1 GCA_017634675.1 Selenomonadaceae bacterium
ATAGCCAGTCTCGGCTATATCGCCATGACTGACTATTACATCAAAGTTTGTAAAACCTAGAGAACCGCCGTGTACCGAACGGTACGCACGGTGGTGTGAGAGGTCGGCTGGTCAAATAATGGTCAGCCTCCTACTCGATTACAAAATATATTGCGATAAATCTCGATTCTTCGCTACTTCTTCCAACTTTTCGTTTACGTATTTGTCGTCTATGACGATGTTTTTATCCTCTAGATCCGGCGCATCAAACGATACGTCTTCTAAAAGTTTTTCAAGAAGGGTATGCAAACGTCTTGCGCCTATGTCTTCCGTGTTGTCGTTTACATCCGCCGCAAGTTCTGCCAGTCGTTCTATAGCGCTGTCTTCGAAGTTTAACACAACGTCATCTGCCCCCAATAATTCTTGATATTGTTTTATAAGAGCGTTTTTCGGTTCGGTTAAGATGCGTTTGAAATCTTCTTTTTTTAGTGATTTTAATTCGACTCTAATGGGGAACCGACCTTGAAGTTCCGGAATTAAGTCCGAAGGTTTTGCTGTGTGAAAGGCTCCCGCCGCTATAAAAAGTACATGATCTGTTTTTACGGGACCGTACTTCGTCATAACAGTAGAGCCTTCAACTATCGGCAAAATATCCCTTTGCACGCCTTCCCTTGACACATCGGCGCCACCCGCATGATTTTTAACGGCGATTTTGTCTATCTCATCCAAAAATACAATTCCGCTGCGCTCCGCAACCTGTATGGCTTCGTCTGCAACTTCATCCATATCTATTAACTTTGAGGCTTCCTCTTGTGTAAAAATTTTTCTCGCTGCTTCTACGGTGACTTTGCGTTTGCGTTTCTTTTTCGGCATGAGTCCAGCCATCATATCTTGAATATTGTCCCCCATACCTTCAAAACCCGGCGCGGTAAACATCATAGCCTTTGGGGTTTCTTCAACCTCTATTTCTATCATGTCCTTTTCCATTTCACCCGAATCCAGACGTTTTTTCATCCAAGCGCGTCCCGCTTGATATTTCGGCTCTTCCTCCTTTTTTTCTTCGTCATTATCGGAGAAAAAATCCTGAAAAGCCTTTGTGGGAGATGTGGCCTCCGGGACAAAAACGTCTATAAGCCTCTCTTTTGCCAGTTCCTTCGCCTTATCCTGCACGCTCTTCAATTTTTCGGCGCGAACCATTCGAACGGCAATTTCGGCAAGATCCCTTACTATTGATTCAACATCTCTTCCAACATAGCCAACCTCGGTAAACTTTGTGGCTTCCACTTTCAAAAAAGGCGCCTTTACGAGTTTTGCCAAGCGACGTGCAATTTCTGTTTTACCGATACCGGTAGAACCTATCATAAGGATGTTTTTGGGCGCAATGTCATCCTGCATGGAAAGGGAAATTTTACGGCTGCGCCAACGGTTTCTAAGCGCAATAGCGACAGAACGTTTTGCTCCCTCCTGTCCCACTATAAATTTATCAAGCTCCTCCACTATCTCTTTTGGTGTTTGCTCATTTACTCCTATATCCATTTTACAACTCCTCTGTAATTATATTATGATTCGTAAATACACAGATGTCCGCCGCTATATTTAAGGCGTCTTTTGCTATTTCAAGCGCAGAAAGTTCCGTATGTTTTATCATGGCTCTTGCCGCAGCCAAGGCGTAAAATCCGCCCGAACCAATCGCCGCCGCATCTCCCTCAGGCTCTATTACCTCGCCAGTGCCTGAGAGCATTAAAATCAAATCCTTATCCGCAACCAACAAAAGAGCCTCCAGTTTACGAAGCACCCTGTCCGTACGCCATTCTTTGGCAAGCTCGACGGCGGCGCGTTGTAAATTTCCGTGATAGGCTTCGAGTTTCCCTTCAAATTTTTCAAATAGTGTAAATGCGTCTGCGACGGAGCCGGCAAACCCAGCCAACACTTTGCCGTCGTATAATTTTCGTACTTTTTTTGCGTTGCCCTTCATAATGTTGGCTTGTCCGAAAGTAACCTGTCCGTCGCCCGCTATGGCTGTCTTGCCGTTGCGTTTTACACAGCATATTGTAGTAGCGTGAAAGTCCCCCATCAGAGTCGCTCCTTTAGAAATTTTTCCATATCCGAAATCGCTCGTCTTGCCAGAGCAAATTTTTTTTCCTTTTTATCCTTGATTTTTTCGTTTAGCGGTGAAAATAATCCGAAATTAACATTCATAGGTTGAAAATGTTTTGCCTCCGAAGTTACTATGTAGTTTAACAAAGCGCCCAAAGCCGTGGTAACGGGAAAAGCGAGCGGTTCTTTGCCTATAGCTATTCTCGCCGAATTTATTCCGGCAACAAGTCCTGAAGCGGCTGACTCCACATATCCTTCAACCCCCGTCATCTGTCCCGCAAAAAAAAGGTCGTCTATGTCTTTTAATTGCATTGTGGCTCGCATTAACCTAGGCGAATTCAAAAAGGTATTTCTATGCATTACACCATATCGGGTGAATTCTGCGTTTTGAAGTCCAGGTATCATGCGAAATACCCTTTTTTGCTCGCCCCATGTCAAATGGGTTTGGAAACCTACAATATTGTAAAGCGTCCCCACTGTGTTATCTCTTCTAAGTTGTACCACCGCATAAGGCCGTTCTTTTGTATCCGGATGTTCCAAGCCAACAGGCTTTAAAGGACCGAAAAGCAAGGTATCTTTTCCCCTCTTGCCCATAACCTCAACCGGCATACAGCCTTCGAAGAATTTTTCCTTTTCAAACTCTTTTATTGGCGCAAGTTCCGCCGTGGTGAGCGCTTCCCAAAACGCTTCATATTCCTCTTTTGTCATGGGACAATTGATATAATCCCCATCTCCTTTTCCGTAACGAGAAGCTCTGTACGCCTTTGTCATGTCGATTGAGTCGTAATTCACGATAGGCGCAACAGCGTCGTAAAAATAAAGCGAGTCATTTCCTATGATTATTCCAATGTCTTTGGCAAGTTCCCCATCCGTTAAAGGACCGCTGGCTATAACCGTTACAGCTCCTTTTTCTCTTGGTATCTTTAATATTTCTTCCCTGCGTACCTCTACATTCGGATGATTTTCAAGCTTTTTTGTCACATATTCGCTAAAGCCTTCCCTGTCAACGGCCAATGCGCCGCCCGCAGGAATTTTCGTGGCGTCCGCCGCTTCCATTATAAGAGAGCCTAAAAGCCGCATCTCCTCTTTCAACACTCCCACGGCGTTTTCAAGCCCTGCGCCCCTTAAAGAATTGCTGCACACAAGCTCCGCAAAATGCTCTGTCTTATGAGCGGGCGTCTGTCTAACAGGCCGCATCTCGTAAAGCGTAACTTCAGCTCCCGTATTGGCAGCTTGCCAAGCCGCTTCTGATCCTGCAAGCCCCGCTCCTACCACAATTATTTTTTTCACATGTTCACCTTTTGTTTGTCGGGGCTTTGCCCCAAACCTCACAAGGGCGCTGCCCTTGACCCGGCAGGGTTTTGCAACCCTGCACCCGCAATAATTTTACTGTTTTGTTTTTTATCCTTTTTTTTCTGGCTTCACTTTTTCGGTTTCCTCAAGTTTTTTTCGTCTTGCCTCTTCCCTTGCTTTATTTTTCGCAAGTTCCTTATTGATGGGGTGATTTATCCTTGTCTCGCAATCATCATTTATGCAGTATAAGAGAAAACGACCGCCGCTAAAATTATGTTTTAGCATTAAAGAGCCGCATTTTTTACACGGCTCTTTTAACGGCATATCCCATGAAACAAAATCGCATTCGGGATATTTTTCGCAGCCGTAAAATTTTCTTCCTCGACGAGATTTTCTCTCCAATATCTTACTGCCACACTTAGGACACTTAGCCCCCGTATCTACCAAGATAGGCTTTGTGTTCCTGCACTCGGGAAATCCGGGACAGGCTAAAAACTTACCGTATCGCCCCAATTTATAAACCATCATTCGCCCGCAAAGCTCGCACTTTACGTCCGATTCTTCGTCTTTAAGCTCCACATGACCGATTGCCTCGTCAGCTTCTTCAAGAGTTTTTTCAAAAGGCTCATAAAACTCTTTAAGCAATTCGTTCTTCTTACATTTGCCCTCTGCAATTTCATCCAATTCATTCTCAAGGTTCGCGGTAAACTTTACGTCCACTATATCCTTAAAATATTCCTCAAGCATATCAAGTACGATAAATCCAAGTTCTGTCGGCCAAAACTTCTTTTCGCGCCGCTCCACATATCCCCTCGCCTGAATGGTTTCGATAATTGGCGCATAAGTGCTTGGGCGACCTATATCCTTTTCTTCGAGGGTTTTTACCAATGAAGCGTCGTTATACCTAGGCGGAGGTTCCGTAAAATGTTGCTCTTCCATGGTTTTAACGAGTTTAAGGGCATCTCCCGCCTCTAATTTCGGCAAAACCACATCCTTTTCTTCCTTAGACGATTCCGCTCCTACATAAACCGCTTTAAATCCCTTAAATTTCAGGAGCGATCCGGCAGTTTTTACCATAAAACGCTTTCCAGCCTCGATTGTCACGGATTGCGTATCATAAACAGCCGACGTCATCTGACTTGCTATAAATCGTTGCCAAATTAAATTGTAGAGTTTAAACTGATCTTTCGTGAGGTACTGTTCAATCTTTCCCGGCGCGTACTCCATACTTGTTGGTCTTATGGCTTCATGCGCGTCTTGCGCATTTTTTGAAGAATAACTATTAGGCGTTTTCGGTACATAATCTTCTCCAAAAGCTTCCAATATGTATTCTCTTGCCTCATTTTGAGCAATGTCTGATATTCTCGTGGAGTCCGTGCGCATATAGGTGATAAGTCCGACGGAATTTTTGCCGATAGCTACGCCCTCATAAAGTTGTTGGGCAATCATCATTGTTTTTCTCGACACGAAGCCCAATTTATTCGCCGCATCTTGTTGCATACTGCTGGTGATAAATGGCGGCGCAGGGTTGCGCTTCCTTGTTCCCCGCTTTACCTCTTTTACCGTAAACTTCGATTTTTTTAGTTCTTCAACCACTTTTACGGTATCTTTTTCATTTTTAAGTTCCGGGTTTTTCCCGTCGATACGCGAAAGTTCCGCGTTAAATGGTTTGCCTTTGCCTTCTTGGAGCTTCATTGGAATTGTCCAATACTCTTCAGGGGTAAAATTTTGTATCTCTTTTTCCCTGTCGCAGATTAATTTCACTGTAACTGACTGCACCCGTCCGGCAGAAAGCCCTCTTCTCACCTTTCGCCAAAGCAGGGGACTTAATTTATATCCAACTATTCGGTCAAGCATTCGTCTCGCTTGTTGCGCATCAACTCTATTCATATCAATTGGTTTTGGACTTTTCACCGCAGCTTGAATAGCCGGCTTTGTAATTTCGTTAAAAACTATGCGGCATTTTTCTTTGGGGTCAACCTCTAAAATATGGGATAAATGCCAAGCTATGGCTTCTCCTTCTCTATCGGGGTCGCTTGCAAGATATACCTTATTAGCTTGCTTTGCTTCTTTTTTGAGAGATTTTATTAAATCTCCCTTGCCTCTAATATTTATATACTTTGGCTCAAAATTATGTTCCACGTCAATGCCAAATTGGCTTTTTGGAAGGTCCCTTAAATGCCCCATAGAAGCTAGAACCGTATAATTTTTTCCCAAATATTGTTCAATAGTCTTGGCTTTTGCGGGAGACTCTACAACCACAAGGGTCTTTGATCCTGAAGTTTTTTTCATCGCAGCGCCTCTTACCGCGGTTTGCTTAACAGTTGTTTTTTTGACTGCAGTCTTTTTTGCAGTCGTTTTCTTTACCGCAACTTTTTTTGTCGCCGGCATTAATTCACGTCCTTTCAACTCTTAGGTATTTTTGTGCGCCGTCTTCCTTAACAATTCCTTTCATGGTAAGCTGCAAAAGTATCATCGAAAGGTTTTGCACCTCGATATGCCCCGGCATGCTTATTAAAATTTCATCCATGGAGAGCGGACTTTTATAAGACAAAAGCTGATACACAATCTTCTCTTCGGCTGTCATGGGCGGCAGATTTTCTTTCATCTTCGCCGACTTCTTTTCTTCTTCCTTTGAAGCGTTTATCTTATATTTTTTTCTCGGTGTATCGGGCGAATCCACTCTATCAACGATTTTCCTTAAATCCAAATGCTTATATTCTTTTACAATATCATAAGCTTCCGTTACAGGTTTTGCCCCTTCTTTTATAAGACGGTTAGTACCCTCGCTCATGTGAGAAAAAATACTTCCCGGCACGGCGAAAACGTCTCTTCCTTCATTTAGCGCATGTTCGGCCGTAATAAGCGCGCCGCTTCGTCTGCCCGCTTCAACAACTATTGTGCCGTATGAAATCCCGCTGATAATTCTGTTCCTCGCCGGAAAAAAAGCGGGATATGGCGAAGTTCCCGGGGGATACTCCGAAATTATTGCGCCGCCTGTGTTTAATATTTCATAAAAAAGCCTTCGGTTTTCTTGAGGATAAATCACATCAACTCCGCAACCCAATACAGCTATCGAACGACCAGCTTTTAATGCGCCTATGTGAGAGGCAGTATCAATTCCCCTCGCTGCGCCGGACACTACGACCACACCGGCTCTGGCTAAATCCTGAGCTATCATATCGGCAACCTGTTTCCCATACGGCGTAATATTTCTTGAACCCACCATAGCTATACAAAGATCTTCGTCGCTTGGCAAATCGCCCTTAAAAAAAAGCATAGCGGGAGCTTCGTGAATCTGTTTTAAAGGATAAGGATATGCTTCGTCTTTAATGCTTATCGCCTTTATATTTTTTGACTTACATTCCTCAAAGAGTTTTTCCGGATAATTTTTGTTATCCGCCCTATACTTTTGAAAATTTTCGATAGTTTTATCTTGTAAAAGCCCCAGCGAACGAATTTTTTCCATATCGCTTTCCCAGAGCTCTTTTGCGGAAGAAAAGCGGTTTAAAAGTTCCGCAATTCGCCTATCACCCAATCCTTTTACACGTTTTAGGGCTGCGATATAATATGCTTCCATAAACTACTCCCTTAAAAATTTCTTCCCATTATATATCATCAATATAGAATTTTTCAAGCAATTTATCATTTTACCTTAGCTTCCTCTATGATAAATTTAATTCTTTCAATATTTTTTCTATGCTTCTCCGCTGCAAATACCATTCTTGTTTTCTCTTCCTCAGTAAATTTATCGCTTTTCATTCTACTTTCGATAACTTCTAATCTATCCTCAACCTCTTTCAATTCATCCGCTAAAAGTTTTTCATGCAAAAATATAAATCCGTACACAGCCCTTAAATTTTCCTCAATATGTTTGGCGTATCCGACCTCATTCGATAATTTTTCAAGTTCTTTTGCCAAATACATAATAATATCGAAGGGATTTTCAGCGTTCTCTATCATAGATAAAAGTCTAACCTTGATATCCTCCGCAGTACTGTACATCGCTTCCATAGTCTCTTCCTCCCTTTGCTATAACAAGACTAGATGTCCCCCACCTCTTAGGTGGGGGCTCTATCGGAGAACGGCGGAAGTTTAAATCTCCCGCCTCTCGGACGTCTTGTTGAAATGCTGACGTATGTATTTTTTTCTTCTTGCGAAGAAAAAACTTGAATTAAGGCATTTTAATCGCACTTTCGCTCTATTTTATCACCGTTGTCATTCTTTTTCAACGAAATTTCAATATCGCTAAAATATCACTCAAATATCACAAAAAAATGTTGCTATTACCGCATATTGCAGTATCTAGCAACATTTTTAAATACCGTTGAAAAACTACAACCCCGCAATCTCCTCAATAGCTCCGGCAATAGCCGTAAGCGGGAGCTGTTTCGCTACCGCTCCTAAATCAAAGGCGGCGCGGGGCATACCGTATACTACGCAGGTATTCTTGTCCTGCCCTAATGTGTACGAGCCTTCTTTACGCATTTTTAAAAGTCCCTGCGCTCCGTCTTGTCCCATGCCCGTTAAAATTATGCCTAGCGCAGATTTTCCGATAAAAGCCGCAACAGAATCAAACAACACGTCAACGGAAGGTCTGCAACTGTGAACTTTGGGACCCGTGTTTAGATGCGTCACTATTAAACCGCTTTCGCGGTTCACCGTCATGTGAAAATTCCCAGGCGCTATGTATACGTTGTTGTTTTTAACCGTCAATCCCTCTTCGCCTTCTTGCACGGTTAAGCGACATTCATCATTTAACCTTTCCGCAAAGAGTTTTGCGAAAAGCGCGGGGATATGCTGCGCTATTACGATGGGCGGCAAGGGAGGGTGCAATTCCTTTAAAATGGAGGATAAAGCCTCCGTGCCGCCGGTGGACGAGCCTATGGCGATTAAATCCACCGAGCCTTTCGGCGGTGGCGAGTCCGTTGCTGTTTCAATGTTTCGGGATTTTGCTATGCTTGAAGCGATTTCTCTTGCAACTTGCAACGCTTCCATGGGATTTGTCTTTGTCTGCCTTGCTTCCTTATCCTTTTTCCAACGAGCTCTTGTCAAAGTCGCTCCCGGCTGCATCATTCTTGGTTGTGGTTCGGCTTTCAGCGGATTTTTTAATACGAACATATGCTTTGTGGCGTTGATAAAATCTCTCGCCAATAATGCCGCATTGTCTTCCTTCTTCTCCAAATAATCCGTTATCCCAATCCACGAATAATTAACTTTGCTCTTATCGGCTATTCCATACGAAACAATAGGGAACTTTCCCTCTTCCTGTATCTTATGTATCAGCTTATCATCATTCACGCGCATAGCCACGTTCGCATGATTTATAAGGACAATATCGGGATGAAACAGCGCAATTTTTTCCAATCCTTCGCTAGGATCCCCCGAACTCTCTATCAAACTTCCCTCAGGAAGCAACGGAAGGAGTTCCTTCGTCAGCTCTCTTCGAAAATTATGCGACAAATCAAATATTATTATCCTCATTAAAACTCCCTCCTTTCTTTTTCTTGTTGAGACTCCGCCCCAAACCCCGGCAGGGCACTGCCCTGCACCCGCCAAAGGGCGCAGCCCTCTGGACTCCCGGGTATGTTTGTTTGTTGTTTTGTGGTTTATTTCTTGTTTTTCATTCTTCCATCAGTTTGCGTTCTTTTGCTTCAGCAGCAAACTTTTCGTATAAATCTAATGCTTCCTCATGGTGTTCTTTTATGTACGAAAGATTCTTTTCAGCCTCTTCTCCCGCTAAATAAGCGTGACCCGCCATCTCTAACGCTTTTGCGCATTCGGACAAAATCTTTCCTCCCATGGAAAGCGACGTGGATTTTACTGCGTGGATATGAGTGGTGTAATCCTGCCAGTTTTCCGTATCGAAATCATTTTGAAGCTGCTCTGCAACTTTATCCTTTCTCGATACGAACATGGTGATGAATTTTTTATACATCTCCTCCGAGCCGCCGCTATAAGAAAGTCCCGTTTCTACATCTATATACTTTCCTTCAGACATTTCTACGGATTGTTGCTCATTGGTTTCAATTGCCGTCACCGGTTCTTCCGCTGCTTCGACGGTTTCTTCAACAAATTCATCTTCATCTTCTATATCTTCTCCAGTCAGCACCTTATCGTTCGGCAGATAGTGCATGAGCATTCTTTCAAGCGCCTTGCTGTCCACGGGTTTTGAAAGATAGTCCGTAAATCCTTTCTTTATGAACATATCCCGTACTCCCGCAATAGCGTTTGCGGTGAGCGCAATATAGGGCGTGTTCTTACACTTACTGTTTGGCAAAGCCAGGGCTTTCTGCAAAGTTTCAATACCGTCCATCTCTGGCATCATATGGTCAAGGAACACTATGTCAAAACGTTGCTCGGCGATTTTTTGCAGACATTCCCTACCGCTTAACGCTTTTGTTACTTTGACTCTAGTGCGTTTCAAGAGATTTTCCACAACGTAGAGATTCATCTCGTTATCGTCTACAACCAAAATTTCAGCTTCCGGCGCAACAAAACTCTCTTGATATTCTTTTTGTTGACGCAAAAAGTCCTCTACTCTCTTGTGGAAATCACCGACAGCGTCGTAACGGGGCATTTTTTGAGGTATCTCAATGGTAAATACGCTGCCCTTTTCATATTCGCTTTCAACCTTTAGCTCACCGCCCATCATGCGAACGAGGTTCATGGTTATGGAAAGCCCTAATCCCGTGCCTTCCACATTGCGATTTCTCTCAAGGTCAAGCCGTTCAAACTTTGAAAAGAGTTTTCCGATATCCTCTTTTTTTATGCCTATACCGGTATCTATCGACATGAATTTTAAAAGCGCCGTTTCGTCGTTTTTCTTTTCCCAAGCCACTTTAAATGTAACGGAGCCTTTTTGCGTATACTTTACGGCGTTGTTTAAAATATTAACGATAACTTGACGCACACGCACCTCGTCGCCTATCAAAGCGTCCGGCGCAGTTCCGTCCACTTCGATTTTAAACTCTAAATTTTTCCCTTCCGCTTTAAAGCGAATCATATTGAAGATGTCATTTAAAATCGAGCTGAGGGAGTATTCGGCGTTTACAAGTTCCATCTTGCCGGACTCTATCTTCGAGAAATCGAGTATATCGTTGATAAGCGAAAGCAGTGTTTCGCTGGCGCTTTTTATGTTCCATGCGTAATTTTTCAAGGGACCTTCGCCGACTTCCCTTAAAATCATCTCGTTCATACCCAGAACGGCGTTTAAGGGAGTTCTAATTTCATGGCTCATATTCGCCAAAAATTCGCTTTTCGCTTGATTAGCTCTGTCCGCTTCCTTCTTGGCAGCGGATAATTCGTCGCTCTCGGAGACTTTAAGTTCCGCCGTAAACGAGTAAAGAGTATAAATTCCAAAAAGTATCAAGAGGAGCCAGAACACCCACAGCACAAGTCTATGAATGTGCAAAAGATTGCTTACGATGGGATTCCACTCCGCATAGCCTATCATATAGAAACCGTCAAAAATTTCCGCAGCAAAAACCGCATATTTTTCGTCGATATCCTTGTCATAGATAACCGAAGTGCCTCTCAATCGCACTCTTTCTACAATATCCGTCTTTCCCAAAGGCGCGTTAGTCTCTTTATCGAAAAATTTATCGTCTTCGTTGCCGTAACCTGCGTAGGGTATGACAACCTTATTTTCATCTGCGCTCCAAAAGACAATATTTTTACTTAAATTGCCTTCAAGATGAAAATATTTTCCGCGCAAAGCTTTATCGTCGTAATATTTATAAAGCACCTCTTGAGTATTGCCGTTTATAACGATAGGCACCGAGAGCAAAAGTCCCACGCCTTCGTGGTAGTTTATGGCGGATTCTCCTCCAGCAGAACGCACAAGCTGGGCTCTGGCTTCTCTTGATATCTCCTGCCCGTATATCGAGCGCCCGTTAATATCGGATATTCCCGCCCGAACCCCCGGCTCTACCTGTTCCATCAAGGTGACAAGCTGATTTCTCGCTATTTTGTTTTCGGCTATAGCGATGGAAAAACGGCGCAGTTGCTCAAGCTCGCCGCCAAATCTATCCCTTGCAATATCAGCAGTGGTTTCCGCTTCGTGAGAGACCAAAACTTCAGCTTCTTCGTTTAAAAGTGTCTCCATGCGGTTTAATATGAGAGCGCCCAACATTATCAGCGCCACTAAAAATATAAAAAATCTTCCCACCAACGTAAGGGCAAAGCGGAAAGTATTTTGCTTTTCCTTTTTTGCCGCTCTGTCAAGAGCGTCGTCAAGATCGCCGTACAAATCGTCAGTTGCCAAGCACTCTCACTCCTTCCACCAGATAACTCATGGAGTCGAGATTTTTTATTCCTATTACTTCATCGTTTTTTACCCTTAAAACCCCTCGGTTATCTTTTATTGGCCCCGTAAAAATATTTTTTCCGTTCTTTACCTCATAGGCCTCTGCGCCAAAAATCGCTTGGTGCCTTGAATTAAGCTTTCTATTGACAATAATATCAACGTCATCGTTCTGTAAGGTTGCAATATAATTCACATTAATATTGCTGGTGTCTCTCCTTAACAGGTTAAGATAAATTTTTTCCCAATTCACGTTTATTACAGCCAAATTGTACACGCTGGAGTGTTTGGAATATAGAGAAATATAATCAATCCTGGCTCTTGACGCGGCGTTAGGAATAGTATCCCCGTCCCCAAAATAAACCAATGTATCCACCGCATTAGCCTTCATATCCCGAACGGCCTGTTCTTCAAGCGAAGACGCAGAAAACGCTCCCGTCCAAGCAAGCAGTACCTTGGCGTCTTTATTAACCTGTTTTGCGCCTATTGCAAAAGCGTTTATCATTTGATGCTGCGCCGGAGAAGGATGAGGGGCGATAAATCCCAACCTGTTTGTTCTCGTTTTAAGTCCCGCTAAAATTCCTGCAAGGTAATAACTTTCCGCATATCTTACGCTGTATCTGCGAACCGTGTTCCCGGTGTCGTCAAGCGTCATTCCATAAAACGAAATAGAAGGATGCGTTGAGGCGATATTGGCGGCTTCGTATAGATTTTCGGTATTCGCGAAAAATACGGTCTTAGCCCCTTTTTGAGCAAGATAATCAACGGCTTTTGACAAACTTCTCATGTCAGTCCCGACCGTTTCGGCCATAATAGGTTCAAACCCCAACTTTTGACATACGCTTTTTAAACCTTTCGCATTACTCTCGCTCCAGCCAATATCCGTCTCTTTTCCCGGCAAAATAATCCCCACCGTCCGTTTTCCTTCAAACGCGGCGACTCCGAATTGCAAGATAGACACTATGATAACTACCAATAAAACGATAGAAACAACGACGTTTAGAAAATAAAACCGACCGTGTATTTTGTCATCCCGAGAGAAACTCATGATTCGTCCTCCCCAAATTCAAGCATATTCGCCGTTATTACAAAGGGCGCGTAGATGAAAATATCCGTAATGAGCCACACCACTTCCAATGCGCCGCCCATAAAAGAGTCGGTGCCGATAATTCCGCTTAAAATAACGGGCATTGTCCAAGGTACGCTTTCGGAAAATGCGGGGACGATACCCCACAAAATCGCCACATATCCGAGCGCTATATTTGCGATAGGAGCCGAAATGTACGGAATGAAGAAAACCGGATTTAAAATTACGGGCAGACAAAACATAAGAGGATCCTGTATGTTGAAAAAAGCGCAGGGTATAGATACAAATGCCACTCTCCGCCATTTTTTGTGGTTTGAAAACACCAAGATTGCAATTATAAGGCCTAGAATATGAAGCGTGCCGGCATTAAAAAAACCGCTGGTGAAAATATACGACGTATCCCCTACCTGATTGCTTAACTGCGCGGGGTAATAAGCGATTTCCTGAATTGTCGACGTAAAGCCGTAACCGGGGAACCCGAACCACCACAAGAGAGATACCAAACCTTGGTAGGAAAAGGCAAAAATCGGATGCTGATATATCGAAAGCGGCACATTTTCTTTTATGAAATCTACGACCGAAGACACGGTAGCTCCAAAGAGCAGGGAAAGTACCGTCAAAATGACAAAAGTAATTGTGACGGGAATTCCCGCATTAAAAAACCGCGCTAAATTTTTTGGTAAAAAGGGAAGAGCTTCGTGTTTACTAAAAGATCTTGAGGATACCCACGCGTATATGCGCGAGGCCACAATCGCCACAACGAAAGCGGGCAAAAAACGTCGTCCCATGGTATATTGAGATATGTCGCTCTCTAACGCCGTATCAACCGGTATAAAGAACAGAAAAGCAGCAAGAGCGCACAGCGAAGTCATTAAGGTATCTGCGCCCCAAATCTCGGCGAGACGGCGCGAAAGACTCATTGTAAAGACTATGGAAAGCATTCCGTAACCTAGATCTATCATGCGCCTGCATTGCACCATAAGAGAAACCGCCCAGTGTTGCAGATATTCCTCGCCGGTCAGTCCGGTAATTATGAATCCCAGATTTAACCCCTTTTCGCCGAAAATAGGGCCGAAGGGACTAAAAATAAGCCCTACAATCACGTCAATAAGAGATACCGCCAGCAAAAAAGGCAATATCGCAAAAAAAGAGTGACGCACCGCGCGCAAATAGCGGTTGTTTGCAAGATGCCTCGCAAAAGGCAAAAAACTTGCCCCTTGAAACATCTCTGCGCTTCCCATTTTCATCTTATTCTCCCAAATTCATAAGCTGCGCCATCAAATTCGCTTCCGCTTCTTTATCTTCCTCTTTCTTTTTTTGATTTGCATCGAGGATTTTCTTTACCCTCTCCGACAAATCCTTGGGCATAAAAGGCTTTTTTATGTAATCCGCCACTTTTAAAAGCCCCGCTTTTATAACCGTATTCTTATCCGCCGACGCCGTTAAAAATGCCACGGGGATACTTTGCCAATTTTGGTGGGCGCGAATCATTTCAAGTGTTTTAATGCCGTCCATTCTGGGCATCTGCACGTCAAGCAATATAAGGTCGTACATCGTTTGTTTCTGCAAGCGTTCGATACATTTATACCCACTGTCCACACAAGTAAGTTCTACATCCGGAAAATCTTTCTTCAATATAAATTCCGCCATCTGCAAATTCATTTCATCATCGTCTACTACCAAAATTTTACTCATGATTTTTCCTTTCTTGGAACTTAGTCCCAAATCACCTATCTAAAATAATCTATTCGCCTTTTTTTTTCTTTTTCCTTTTTCTCAATGAAGGAGAAATTCTTTTTTTGTCGAAAAAATTTTATGATAAAACAGCAAATTTTGGGGGACTCAGAATGCAAAAAATCTTGTCGTTGTTTTTGTTTCTATTTGTAGCGCTTTCGCCTTTGGTAAGCGCCGACAGCCGTCCCGTCATCAGAGTGGGATATATTTCCGGCATCGGTTTTCTGAACGAAAATCGTCCGGGGCATTTTGAAGGGTACGGCTACGAGTATATGGAATTTCTTGCCCGTTACGGCAACTGGAAAATGATTTATGTTCCTTGCCGTTCGTGGAAGGAAATGGGAGAAAAACTAAATGCGGGAGAAATCGACTTTTTGCCGGCTATGCCGGGGGATTATAAAAGCTTGCCCTTTGCAAAGCGCACCGAACACGTTGTTGGGCGCTATTCTATGGGGCTGATTACAAAAGACGGCAAGGTAAAATCTCACATGAAAGTCGGCTACATTCCCTATAATGCGCCAATTCCCTCTTTCCCTAAAGTCGCTAAGGATCAAAATTTTACGTACGATTTGGTTCCGTACGTCGTACATTACGATATGGCGGACGCTTTTGACAAAGGCGAGATTGACGGCTATATTGCCCCTATTTTGGAACCCAACAAAGCGAAAAATGTTGTGGCGGATTTTGACCGTCAAAGCTACCGCCTGTTAATCCGCGCCGACAGAAATGATCTATGGGCGGAGGCAAACCGCGCTCAAGACGCTATGCTTATGGATCAGTTTGACATAAGGGAACGCCTTCAGAACAAATATTTGAGAAAAGGCGGCGTACCGCTTATTCTTTCCCGCTCAGAGCAAGAGTATTTGGACGAAAAGAAAACCCTCAAAGTCGCCATTCAAACAACTGTTCAGCCTTACGGATATTACGACGGCAAAGAGGCTAAGGGCGTCATACCGGCTCTTGTCGAGCAAATGGGCAACGATTTAAATATAGGTATAGAATTTGTAAAGACCGATACCAGAGAAGACGCGCTGAAACTTTTAGAGCTTGGTAAAGTTGATATTTTAGCGGATATTCTCTGCGATTTTAGTTGGGCTGCGACAGTAAACGCCGTGCCTACCGCTTCTTATATCAATTTTGATTTTGTCGCCGTGAGAAGAAGAGACGACGAAGCAAGGGATTCCGATATAGCGGCGCTTATTGCCGACGAACCCTATACGCCGAATTTTATCGAGCCTCTTTACGGCGAGGATAAACGGTTTTATGTAAAATCCATACAAGAAGGATTTCGCGCCGTCAACGAAAGCAGGGCGGACGTGGTATTTGCCCCTAGAAGCGAAGTGCCGTATTTAATCGAACAGACCGGGACCTATAATCTTGAAGCGGAAACCGAGACTTTATTTCAAATGCCCGTGGCACTTGGCATTTACCAAGGCGCTGACCCTAGGCTTTGGCGCATAATGAGCAAGGAAATTTCGCATCTTGACATCACCAAACTTCACGATATGATGAGCGCGTCGCGCACGGGACAAAATATAACTCCCCAATGGATACTCTACCATTACCCAATGAGAGTTTTAGGCGCTCTAATGCTTATCATCGGCGCTATAGGTTTTATTCTCTACAGTCGCTATCGCATGCGCCGCATTCATTATGCGGAAGTCGAGCGTGTGGCGGATACCGATATGCGCTATGATTTGCCCAATATCCGCTATCTTACCAAAGTTGCGCCTGATTTGGTAGAAGCCGCTCTGGCGAAAAATCCCGATATACAGCTTTACACGATGATTTTCTCCATGAACAGCAAAACCGCCGTGGCGCTTCCATACGGCGAAGAGCTTTTGATAAGTCAGCTTAAAACCATGGCGGAACAACTGAAGGCCGAATCACACGTACTAGCGGTGGCTGCCGGAAACGATGCCGGGCATCTCGTCCTCCTTGCCGAATGTGAAAACGACGAATACGCCTTATCTTTGGCGGCGGCTGTGGTGGAAGATTACGGCTATATCATTACGCCCGAAGCCAGGATTTGGCTCCATATGCAAGGCGGCCTCGCCCATTACGATGAAAACGTCACGCTCTCCGTGGAGCAGGCGCATATCGCATCCCATGAAGCGAAAAATTCGCCTAACCACGTGCAGATTTTCGATGATAAATTAAAAGAAAACTTAGAGTTTGACCAAAAAATTGAAAACATAATGGAAAATTCATTGAAGAACGGGGAATTTGTGCCTTGGTATCAGCCTAAATACGATATAAAGACAAAGAAGATAGTGGGCGCGGAAGCTCTTGTGCGCTGGATAAGCAAGGACATGGGCTTTTTGCCGCCGGGAAAATTCATTCCCCTCTTTGAGCAGAACGGTTTCGTTATCCCCGTTGACCACTATTTATTAGAAGAAGTGTTTAAGTTCCAGCGCCGCGCCTTGGACGAGGGCAAAAAGCCCGTCACCATCTCGGTAAACCAAAGCCGACTGCACATGACGGAAGAAAATTATTTGGGCAAAATCCGCGCGTTGGTGAAGAAATATAAACTTCCCAAAGGTCTGATAGAACTTGAGTTGACGGAAACGGTCTTTGGTGATCTCGATCAAAAACGCGAAAGAGAAAACGCCATACACATTATAAAATCATTAAAGGAAATGGGATTTACCATCTCTGTTGACGACTTTGGTTCCGGATATTCATCCTATACTCTTTTAAACTATCTCCCAATGGACGTAATGAAGATAGACCGTTCGCTGCTTGTCGCCTCCGACGATTCCGACAGAATGCAAAGCATATTAAAAAATATAATAGAGCTTGGTCATCTTTTAAACATGAAGGTACTCTGCGAGGGAATCGAAACAACCGAGCAGGAAGAATTGTTGCTTTCATTGGGTTGCCGCTACGGTCAAGGTTATCTAAACTCTAAGCCTTTGCCCGAAAAGGATTTCTTGGTGTTCTGGGCAGCGCACGAATAAACGTGTTGCGTCGACTAAAATATAAAGAATGTTGTTAAGTACCCAAAAGTTATTAAAATTTTTTCTCTTTTTTAGGGAAACGATAATTAAATAAGTTTCCCTAGTTTCCTAATTTGAGGAAAAAGAGTGAAAATAAAAAAACAAACGATTTATTACAAAGGAGGAAAATTTAATGGCAGTTAGTTTATCAAAGGGACAGAAGGTAGATCTTACCAAGGGAAATCCCGGGTTATCTAAAATTTTGGTGGGACTTGGTTGGGACACCAACAAATATGATGGTGGATTTGACTTTGACCTTGATGCAGCGGCATTTCTTTTAGGCGCAAACGGCAAAGTTACTTCAGATGAAGATTTTGTGTTCTACAACAACTTGAAACATAAATCCGGATCCGTGGAGCATTTGGGCGACAACTTAACAGGCGCAGGCGAAGGCGATGACGAGGAGATTAAAATCGATCTTTCCAAGGTTCCCGCAAACATTGAAAAAATCGACTTTACCGTTACCATTCATGAAGCGGATGCAAGAAAACAAAACTTCGGTCAGGTCAGCAACGCCTTCATCAGAATCGTGGACGAAGCCAACAATAAAGAACTTATACGTTACGATTTAGGCGAAGATTTTTCCATTGAAACCGCCATCATTGTCGGCGAGCTTTACCGTCACAACGGCGAGTGGAAATTTAACGCTATAGGCAGCGGCTTTAGCGGAGGACTTGCAGCCCTTGGCAAAAACTTCGGAGTAAACGTATAAAAAACAGTACCCATGCAAAAAATTTGCATGGGTACTGTTTTTTATACACCATAACGATAAAACGCGGCGCAAGAGCCTTCGTTAGAGACCATGCAAGCGCCAATCGGATGTTCGGGTGTACAAACTTTTGAAAAAAGCGGACAATCTCGAGGAAGAATTTTGCCGCTCAGCACGTCGCCGCACCTGCAAGCGGGATTTGCTTGTCCTTTTATATCCGGGATATTAAATTTCTTTCTGGCATCAAAATTTGAAAATTCTTCTTTAATGGCAAGACCGCTGTTTTTTAACACTCCTAGCCCGCGCCATTCCGTATCTATTGGATGAGTATATATTTTCACGAGTTCGTTTGCCGCTTTATTTCCTTCGGGTTTAACAACATTTTCATAGGCGTTTCCAAAAAAAGGTACACCCCTTTTTATTTCTTCGATTATAAGGTAAATCGCTTGAAGTATATTTTTTGCGGAAAATCCTGCGACAACGCCGCTTATTCCCATATCTTTTAATTTTTCAAGTTTATCTGCGCCTGTTATGGCCGCAACATGACCCGGATATAGATAAGCGTCTGCGCTTTTTGCCATAATGCGATAAGCTTCATCCATAGTTTTATTCGCTGTAAGCAAGGAAAAATTTTTTACATCATCTGCGATGGCTTGTTTTAGTGCTAGTAACGAAGCGGGTGTCGTGGTTTCAAAGCCCACCGATAGAAAAACGATTTCCTCATCTAAATAATTTTTGGCATATTGCAAAGCGTCCAAAGGCGAATACACTATCTCAACTTTTGCGCCATTTTGTCTTGCGCTCGCTAATGATTCTTTGCTCCCAGGCACTCGTACCAAATCACCGAACGTAAAAATACTTTTGCCCGTTTTGGCAAGGTAAACGGCTTCGTCTATAAAACCTACGGGAGTGACGCACACCGGACAGCCGGGACCCGATATCAATTCGATATTTTGGGGCAAAACAGAGCGCACGCCCAATCTAAAAATCTCATGAGTATGTGTGCCGCATACTTCCATTATACGAATTTTTTTCCCGTCATAGTTTGTAATTCTTTTTTTCAGTTCGTTTATTTCCATATCAAAATAAAACCTCGCGTCGGTATTGCTTAATCCAATATCGTTATATCTACATATTCTGGTACATTATAGTAACATTCATGCCCGTTTCCGCATTAATCCACCGTTGAAACCTGGTGATTTCCTCTTGACTCATGGGAACTTTTAGAGAAACAACGGCGAGCATATGTTTATAGACCACGTTCCCTTTTGCGTCCTCCGAAGCGACTGACGCCGCCTCGATAGCGGCAAACTGAGGAAACAAGAGCGGCGCTTTTGCCCTTATGTCCGCCAAAACTTTCTTATCCTGCGTGTACCTTTGATAAGCGGGAGCGTAGAGCAAACTGCGCTCTTGGTACTTTTTCAGTTCTTCCTTGGTTTTTTCCAAAGTTGCGCCGCCAACGTCAGCCCATTTCGTATTGATAACGTTCTGCAAATCCTCTGTTCTGACGGTGCCCGTCATATCGTTTTGGATAATATCCAGCTTTAACCCCGACAAACGCGGATATTCGTTGATTTTTTTCGCAAGTTCCGCCTGCTCTTCCGGCGTTACGTTCTTACCCACAATCGTAATTTCCAATTCGTCTTTATTCGGAGTTATGCGGTACGCCACAACCTGCGAATCTCGGGTGTTAAAATTCTTGTCTATATAATTTTTTACTTGCACCTGCGTCAAGTGATCCGATACGCTTCTATACGCCACGAACAAACTCGGGATAATTACAACAATACCCAGAATGGTAAGCCCCCAACGCTGTCTTTTAAAAGCGCCCTCGGAAACATAATTCTTAGCGGGAACATCTATCCACTTTAGAATAACAAATGTGGTAAGGCAAATAAAAACGCTGTTGATAAAAAAGAGGTACAATGCGCCGAAGAAAAATTTAGGCGATTGAGTGGCAAGCCCAAATCCCGCCGTGCAAAGAGGCGGCATAAGCGCCGTTGCGATTGCAACCCCCGGAATTACATTGCCCTTTTCAATGCGGGTACTTCCAATAATCCCCGCCAATCCGCCAAAAACAGCGATAAGCACGTCCCAAATAGTAGGCTCCGTCCTCGCCAACAATTCCGATGAAGCTGTATCTATGGGCGAAAGCGTAAAGTAAAGAGCAGAAGTCAGCACGGAAAGCGTAACCTGAAAGATAAGTTTTAAAAACGATTCCTTAACATAGTCGGTGTCGTATGTCGCCATACCGTAACCTATGGACATAATAACGCCCATAAGCGGCGAAATGAGCATGGCGCCGATAATTACGGCTACGCTGTTCATATTAAGCCCGATAGACGCGATAAAAATCGCCAACACCAATATGCACATATTGGTGCCTTTAAGCGTTCCGCCCGAATATATGCGCTCCGCAATTTCTTCAAAAGGCGCTCTGTCCTTATGAAGGTTAAAAAGTTCCCCAAAAATCTTCTTTAAACTACTGTCCATACATTCTCCCTTTGAGCCTTCTCGATACCTTTTTGACTAGCTTTCGCTTTCACCCGTTATCTTAGCGATAGCGACTCCGGCGTGAACCATTACATAATCCCCTACATCCAATTCGTCTATCAACTCCCGCGACACTTCGCGCCTTGCCCCGGTCGCATCTATTATCGCCATGTCCTTATCAAAACTTACCACTTTCCCCGGTATTCCCACACACATATTTATCCTCCTTCGTTACAGCAAGTTCCTTCTTTCTTTCTCTTTTTCTTTTTTGTAAAAAAAGAAAAAAAGAAAGAAGCAAAGAAAGAGAAAAAGAAAAAACTTTAATAATTTTTTATTTTTTATTCAAGTAAGCCATAGCGGCGAAGGCTTGACCTAACGCTATGCCGCCGTCGTTTGGCGGGATTAGAGAGTGAGTCAATACATGAAAGCCGTTGTTTTCCAAGGCTTTTTTTGTTAGCGTTGTTAAGAGTTGATTTTGAAAAACTCCGCCCGATAGGGCGATTTTCTTTATGTTTGTTTTCTCTTTCGCCCAAAGAGCCGATTGAAGCATTTCAAAAACAAGCGCCTTGTGGAAGAAATAAGCGAGTTTATTCGGATTTTCACCGTTAAGCCGTCTTTTTAACAGTTCCCTCATAATTCGCTTCGTTCGCATAATACCGTTAAAACTCTCGCTGTTATTAGGAAAAAACATATCCTCCGTAAACTCGGGATTTTCGGCTAAAAATTTTTCAGCGGCAAATTCCAAATAAATCGCAGCTTCACCTTCAAAGGTCGAACACTTCCTTATGCCAAGAATGGCGCTCGCTCCGTCAAAAAGCCTTCCCGCGCTTGTGGAAATCGCCGTGTTAATGTTGTTGTTTAGCATGAACATTACAGCTGAAAATTCCTCTTTTGTAGCTAAATCAAGTTTTTTTACCGTTTCAAAGACTTTTTCTTCGTCTCCTTCAAATTCTTCGTATAAGAATTGAATTGCAATGCGGTACCCTTCCCTTGAAACCTTATCTCCCCCCGCAAGTACAAAGGGTTCAATATGGGCAAACCTTTCGTAAGACGTCGCATTCACCCTTAAAAGTTCGCCTCCCCATATAGCGCCGTCTTCCCCGTAACCCGTACCGTCAAAGGCAAGCCCCAACACTTCGCCGTATTCGTGATTTTCCGCCATACATGAAAGTATATGGGCGTAATGATGTTGGACGAAAAATACGGGCAATCCCAATTCTTTTGCTACTGCCGAAGTGTTGTAAAGAGGGTGCGGATCTGCCGCTACGATTTCAGGTCTTATCTCCAAAAGCGACTCCATAAGATTAACGGAATCTTTAAGAGCAATGACGCTCCGTAAATCAGTCATATCCCCGATGAATGGCGAAGGATAGAACAATTCGTTTTTTGCAAGACAAAAAGAATTTTTAAGTTCGCCGCCTATCGCTAAAACCTCGCCTTTAAAATCAATGTTCATCATAACGGGAAGCGGCGCGTATCCCCTACTTCGCCTTATCATATAAGGCGCGTTGTTTAAGATTCCCATGACGGAATCATCGGCTCTAAGACGAATTCGCCTGTTGTGGGATAAAATCACGTCCGCAATGCTTGAAAGCGACTCTTTAGCTTCTTCGTCCGTATGGCAAATAGGCGCGCCGGAGGGATTGCCGCTGGTCATAATGAGTATTTCCGGCATTAGCGCGTCGTCTTCGTCGTCTAATCTAAAAATCAGGGATTGTATAGGCGCGTAAGGCAACATTACCCCCAAATTGGGATTGTCGATAGCGACATTTTTGGCGACGGGAGAATTGTCCTTTCTCGGTAATAAAAGTATTGGTTTTTGCGGGCTTTCTATAATATCTTTCGCCTCATCGGGAATTTTCACAATTTTTGAAAGCGCATCCATATCCTTCGCCATAAGCGCAAACGGTTTTACCGGGCGACTCTTCCGCTTGCGAAGTTTCGCCACAGCCTCTTCGTTTGTAGCGTCGCAAGATAGATGAAACCCGCCTATTCCCTTGATGGCGACGATTTCGCCTCTTATTATCGCCCGCCTAACAGCTTTTATCGCCTCTTTACCTTTTAGATTGCTGCCCAAAATATAAACCTCGGGGCCGCAATCGTTGCAACATACGGGTTGAGCATCGTAACGCCTGTCCTCCGGCGCAAAATATTCCTTTTCGCATTTATCGCACATGGGAAATTCTCCCATGCTTGTGCGCTCCCTATCGTATGGCATAGCGTCCAAAATCGTGAGCCTAGGGCCGCAAGCGGTACAGTTTATAAAGGGATGCAAATACCTACGATTATTTTTGTCAAAGAGTTCCCTTTTGCAATCCTCGCAAACCGCAATATCCGGCGATACGAAAATTTTTCCCTCTTCCCTTTCGCTCTCTATTATGGAAAATTCCGAATAATCTTTATCGGGAACTTTTAAAATATCAAGGGATATTATCGCCGAACGTTTAGGAGCGTGCATTTTTAAGCCTTCCGTAAAATTTTTTAAGGCAACTTCGTCGCCCATAGCGAATATTTCAACATAAGAACCTTTATTCGCAACGGTACCCATTATGCCAAACTCATCCGCAAGCCGCGCAACAAACGGTCGAAACCCCACCCCTTGCACAATTCCGCAAACTTTTATGTTAAGCATTACGAGCCTCGCTTCCGCTGACTGCAAAATGGTGAAGCGGTATAAAAGTCTTTTTGTAAAAAGGTATGGCTCTCATAAATATCCTATCCGCAAAAATAACGTCAAAATCTTCTGCTTTCACATAATCTTGAAAATCTTTTTCCTCCGTAAATTTTACATCGCCAATGCGAGCGTATTCTTTATCCATTGTGAACCAACAGCCTACCGTAACGGTTTCACGATGCGACAAGCTTTCGATTTTATCCCTGACTGCGTTGGCGCAAAACTGTTCGTGCATAACTAGATTTTTTCCCTTTTCTTTGGCAATTTCAGCGTTTGAAGGAGACAATTCGCATTTCATTAGCGGACGGAAAACCTCAAAGGGCGTACCGAACCTTTCCCTCAGATATTTCGCCGCTTTAAGCCCCGCAATCGAAACCACCAAATTTTTTTCAACGTCTCCCGCTTTTATGAAAGAATCAAGAGAGCCGTCGTAGCCGTAGAGAAGAATTTCATCGTATGGCTGCGATGCGGCAAATTTTCGCCAATCAAATTTTTCGGGAAAATCAAAATGCGTTGCGCCTAAAATTCCTAAAACTTTCTTTTTTTTCGTATTGGTCGCAAAAGTTTCGAACAGTTCCACATAAGCCTTGGATATGCCTTCATCGTAGAATCTCGTGCCGTCGGTATCAAGCGTAACGGCGGGAACGTTAAGTCTGCTTTCAATCATTCGTTTCAGCGCCCTATAATCCGTACCGATAACCGCAGGTACCGGCGTACCGATTATCGCCACAAATTTTGCGTTCACCTGTTTTACCGCCGAGGCAAGTTTTTCCACCAACTTTTCGTCCCGCCCCAAAATTGCGTCCATGTCCCTAAGCCCCGCGCTGAAAACCGAGCTTTTTTCATTTGTGCGCGGCTCGTCAAAACCCGCTATATTTCCCGCGCAACCTCCCGCGTCCAAAATTACGGTAAAGCCGCCCAATTTGTATAAAACCGCCGCAGCCCCGCTGTCGTCCGGTGCAAAAGGCGGTATATAGAGTCGTAGTCCTTTCATTTCTTCACCTTTGCAAGCGCGTTTTCCATCGCCGAAAAAAGTCCCTTAATCCCGTGATACCCGAAAGGTTGAATTTCCTCATTATAGTAAACGCTCGGAACCCTCGGATGATAATACGCCGCATCCTTACCTAAGGCAAGGGTTACGCTTGTATCCTCTTTGTAATGAACCATCGTCGGCGAAAGATTGCTCATTATTTTAGTCTCGGGGCTTAATCTTGCCAGATGTTTTAAATAGGCAAAATCTCGAAGTTCAGGGTCAGCGAAGATTTCTTTTACCTTTAACCCATAGCGCACCATAGCGAGAGCAATTTCAAAGGCGTTACCGTTTATACGCGAACCAATAGCAAGCTGTTTGTCGCCGTGATTGCTGATAAATTGCTTTACTCTATCCAATGTCTCTTCATAATATACGGCATCATCAATGGGCGCGTCTATCGCCTGCGCAAGCGCCGCATATTGGGAGCGTATCTTATCTATTTGGTAAAGTCTTGTAAGTTCAATGGACGGAATGTTTAATTTATTGAGGAAAAATTTTGCGGCGGCTCTTGCTTCGGGATTTAACACCAAATTAAAATTCGCGTCCGAAAGTTTCTGGTATTCCTCCATTGTTTTGGTTCGCGAAAGTTCTTGGACGCGCTTTACGCCCGCTTTTCTCAGTATCTCGTAAAGTTCCGCTTTATCGTCAAGCGGCGAAAAATAACCCAGCAAATTTACAACATCGTATTTTTTTTTCGCAGGTTTCAACAGCGAATAAACCGTCTCTCTCACATACGCCATTGGCGGACGGTGGCTTTCCCTTGTCAGCGCGTACATATAACAGGGTCGGCACGGAATGCCGATTTTTTCCTCAACCTTCTTTGCCACCCGCTCCATATCGGTTCCAAGCAGCGCGTCAACGCAAGTTATACAAAGCATAAGAACGGTTGGCAACTCTTCCCTGCTATTTACAAACTCGTTTGCCGCCTCCGGAATTTTTGTAAGATGTTTTCCCGTAACAATATCGTTTTCATCGAGCAGCAAATAAGCGAACCTTTCGCCGAAACCCTGTCCCAATGCCGAAGTATTCCTGCCGCAGCAAGCCGGCGACACCAAAAGCATAACGGACCCCGGCACGGAAAGCCCCGCCCGTTTAACCCCGAACCCCTCCGCTCCCGGCGAATTAAAATCTAAAGCCGCCGGCGAATTATAAATCAAATGGGCGTTCTTTTGCAGTTCCTCCGGAATACTTCCCCTCTCAAAAAGCTCCCCCGCCGTTATGTAATAAGCTTCACTCATAATCTTTCCTTTTGTTGGGGCTTTGCCCCAAACCCCACAAGGGCGCTGCCCTTGACCCGCCAAAGAAGCTTCGCCCCTCTGGACTCCCATTTAAAAATTTCTATTTATAGTTTTGTGCAAACTCGATAAATTTGCGGCTGATTTCATGATTTATGTTTATTTCTATCAATGTTTTTCCCATTTCTTCCGCTTTGTTTATATCATCGCATCTCGGTATATCCAATACGATCGGCAAATTATGTTCGTTTGCAAAATTTTTTACTTTTTCTTCTTCATCAGGTACGTTTCGTCTGTTTAATATAATGCCTTTCACCTTCGCATATCCTCTGTCCGCAAAATTTTCCACGGCAGTTGCGATATTATTCGCGGCGTAAAGCGCCATTTTTTCGCCGGAAGTTACGATTAAAACATCTTCGGCGTACCCTTCCCTTATAGGCGCAGCAAAACCTCCGCACACCACGTCACCCAATACGTCGTAAAGCACAACATCGGGATTAAACGATTCAAACAGGGAAAGTCTCTCCAAAAGGTTAAACGTAGCGATAATGCCGCGCCCTGCGCAACCAAGCCCGGGCGTTGGTCCTCCCGTTTCGATGCACAAAATACCCTTATATCCTATTTTAGAAATTTCCTCCAAACTTTCCGGCTCTTTATCGAAATCCCGCATATATCCCATAACCGAGGTCAATTCTTCGCCGCTAAGTAAATTCATGGTGGAATCGGCTTTCGGGTCGCAACCTATCTGGCAAACTTTTTTTTGGAGATTGGCAAAAGCCGCCGACAAATGACTTGTCATGGTGGATTTCCCTATGCCGCCTTTTCCGTAAACCGCAATTCTCTGCAAATCTTCCCGCTCCCGTCTATATTTTATCTTACACTATTTCGCCGTAAGCCGTTTTTTTCCTGCATGAAAATTTTTTTGAAAATTTTTTTAGGCTGACACTTTTCCAGATGGAAAGTTTTGTAAACAGCAACTTCTTAATCACAGAATTGCAGCACAATTCTAAATTTTCTCTTGACAAGCTTAAAATCCATTCGGTATAATGAACGCAAATCGGGTTATGGATATGTTACGAACTGAAATAAAAGGTGACACTTTCAAAAAAAGGTATAAAAAATGGTTTTGTAATAAGTTTTCACAAATGTAAAAGGGTGGTAAAATATCGTGGCTGTTATTCTTGGTATACTTATTGCATGTTTAGTTGTATGGCGACTTTATATAATTTGTAAAATGATATGGACTTACGATTTTTTTGTTGGAATGGTAAAATTAGTCATAGCACTACTATGTGGTAGAATTATTTTTATTATGAGTAACGCTTTGACTAGGTTAGAGACATCGCAAGACTTTCTTCGTTTTATGTTCTTTTATGTTATGCACTCGTTTTTACCCATTGCGTTGTTAGCTGTCGGAATATTTTTTTTGTTGCATAATATTCGCAATGGGTATAATAGAAAAATCTTATCTAAACTTATACCGTTAAGCAGCGGGGTAATCATTTTACTTGTAGCTTTATCTGTGGCAATATTATACAGTTTTCCGTATATAGATAGAATCTTTTTAAATAAATCAATAAACGATAATAATTTTTTGCTTTATGCCTATGTATCGGTGACTTTTTTTATTAAAATGGTATTGTGTCTTGTAATATTTTACATAATAGATATTCTTTTTAAAAAATTGGCGGCAAAGCTTTCGCTAAAACGCATGAAAGTCGGAATGGGATATGGTATTGCAGGAGCTGTTTTATTGTTCGTTTTAGGCGCAATTCTAATGTTCTTTATGAGCTACAATCACTTTAAATTTTTTTCGTACGCTTTTATGCTACTACCGGTTTTATTGGTTGCTGTCGTTTCAAAACATGCAAATGTTACTTGCGCGGTTTTAATCAATATATGCTTTTTAGGACTTATTGCATTTAAATATGATAGTGGTGGATCTTTTGATGATGGTATGGATTTTGATGCAGGAGGTTCATATGATTACACTGGAGATATAACGGTTTCGTCAGTTGACGTTTCGTCTGATTTTGGTTCATCGTCAGTTTCAAATAACGCAAGCATTAACTACGCAGATACTAATTTTTCAACACCGAGTAACTCTTCTGGCATGGAAGCATATATGCAGGGAGACGGAACGGTTCAGAGCGTTATGGTGAATTCTGTCGGAGATACCACCACTATTTCAGATTTGTCCGGTGGTCTTATGACTTGCCTAAATGATGGTACTATTTTAAATTCACTAGGTATAGCAGATGGCAGGATTGACATGTCAAATATGAGTAATATCAAGATTTTTGACGCAAATAATCAACTTGCATTTACAATGGAAAACAATGTTATATTCGACAAACTTCATCAGGTTGCGTATACGATTCAAGACGGGACATTGTTTGACGCTAATCATAAGTTAGTGGCAAAATTGATGTCATAATCTCAAAATTAAATTATACCGCTTAAAACAAAGAAAAGCTGTCTATCCTTTTATCACAATGGGATAGACAGCTTTTTCTCGTTGCTATTCTAAAAATTTCTAACATTAATCCTTAATCGCCACAACCTCGATCTCGCACAGCGCGCCTTTGGGCAAATCTTTAACGGCTACGCAGCTTCTGGCGGGCTTATGGGAAAAATATTTGCCGTATACTTCGTTAAACGCCGCAAAATCGTTGATGTCCGCCAAAAAACAGGTGGTTTTTACCACATTTGTAAATTCTGCGCCGGCTTCTTTCAGTACCGCCTCTATGTTTTTGCAACATTGTTCCGTTTGTCCCGCTATATCCTTTGCGACAATATCTCCCGCTTTAGGGTCGATTGCGATTTGCCCCGATAAAAAGAGCGTGTTCCCCGCTTCTATCGCTTGACTATATGGACCTACAGCTTTTGGCGCATCGTCCGTATGAATAATGTTCATAAAACAACCTCCAATAAACATTTTATTAAAGTTTTTTCTTTCTCTTTTTTCTTTGCTTCTTTCTTTTTTCTCTTTCTTTTTTACAAAAAAGAAAGAGAAAAAAGAAAGAAGAATTTTATCGTTTACTACAACATTCTTTCGTCTAAAATAATAACGCCTTCTTCGATTTCCTTTCTGTGGCAATGAGGACATTCGGAGGCGATAATCCCGGTATAACCGCATACGGGATCTCTGTCTACGGGATGGTTTATGGAAAAATAGCCCATATCGTGATCGTGCATGGCGCGAACTACTCTTATAAAAGCGTCGATGTTTTGAGATGGATCGCCGTCCATTTCGATATAAGCGATATGTCCCGCATTTTCTATAGCGTGATACGGCGCTTCGATGCGAATTTTGTCGATGGCTCGAATGGGATAATATACCGGCACATGACTTGAATTTGTCATATATTCTCTGTCGGTAACTCCTTTAATTATGCCGTAAACCTTGCGATTTGCGCGTTGGAACTGTCCCGCCGTAGATTCCGCAGGCGTGCCGAAACAAGTCCAATTCATTTTTTCCTTCTTGGTATAATCGTCAAGGGCGTTCCTAAGGTGCTTTACGATTTTCAGCCCCAATTCCTGCGCTTCTTCGCTTTCGCCGTGATGTTTGCCCGTAAGCGCCACCAAACATTCAGCAAGCCCGCAAAACCCAACCGAGAAGGAGGCGTGTTTTAAAACTTCGCCTATTTTATCCGAAGGTTTAAGTTTATCGCTGTCCATCCAAACGCCTTGTCCCATTAAAAAGGGATAATTGTAAACGTGCTTTTCGGCGATGGTTTTCAATCGGAACAGCAAATAATCATGTGAAAGTACAATATAGTGATTGTAAAGCCGCCAAAATTCCATCTCGTCGCCTTTTGCTTCTAAGGCGATTTTGGGAAGATTTATGGTGACAAAGGAGAAATTTCCGCGACTTCCCGATTCGGAAGGCCCGTTCACATTGCTCATAACCCTTGTGCGGCAACCCATCGTTGCAACATAACTGTTGTAGTCGCCCGGTTTATAATATTCGAGATTATAAGGCGCATCAAGATTTACAAAATTCGGAAAGAGTCGTTTTGCGCTGACCTCGCAAGCCCTGCGAAACAAATCGTAATTGGGGTCGTCTTCGTTGTAATTTACCCCCGCTTTTAATTGGAAAACGGAAATTGGGAAGATAGGCGTTTCGCCGTTGCCAAGTCCCGCCATAATCGCTTCCAATACCTCTCTTGTCGCAAGCCTGCCCTCAGGCGACGTGTCCATACCGTAATTTATCGAAGAAAACGGAACTTGCGCGCCGGCTCTTGAATGAAGCGTGTTAAAATTGTGTATCAGAGCCTCCATCGCCTGATGAGTTTCTTCTTCCACATCTTCGCACGCAAGTTTATATATATGCTCTGCAAGGTTTCTTACATCGCCTTCGACTTTGTCTCCCAAAACTTTTTTAAGCAAGTCTTCGACTGCGCCAACGCTTTTATCTCTCGCTTCTCCCGCATTTTCGGTATACGCAATCAAGTCTTCGCTTATAAGCGACAAAACTTTTTTTACAAATTCTTTACGGTTTAAATCCCGATCAATATAAACCCCCGCTTTATATATTTCGTCCGCAACGGCTTTTTTAAAAGATTTACGCACGCCTTCCGCCATCGCGTAGTCGAAACAGTTTATGCTCTGACCGCCGAACATATCGTTCTGGTTGGATTGTATCGCTATACAGGCAAGGGAAGCGTAAGCGCGTATAGAATTAGGCTCTCTTATAAAGCCGTGCCCCGTGGAGAAGCCGCCTTTAAACAGCTTCAACAAATCAATCTGGCAACAGTTAAAAGTTATAAGGCTGAAATCCTTGTCGTGGATATGTATGAAATCATCCTTGTCGGCGGCGGCGAAGGCTTCCGGCAAAACGTAATTGTCAACGAAATGTTTCGCGCCCTCGGCTCCCAACTTTAGCATTATGCCCATGGAAGCGTCCGTATTTATATTGGCATTGTCGCGTTTAAAATCCGCATCCACAGCGTCCGCAAAAAATATCTCCCTATAAGCGTCCATCAAATGTTTTTGCGCTTTGCGTCGCTCTTCGTGACGATGCCTATAACGAATATATTTCTTTGCAATATCAAAATATCCGTGTTTCATGAGCGCCTGCTCCACGATATCTTGAATTTCCTCAACGGTAACCGCGGTACGCTCCGCAATCTTTCCCTCGACAGCAAGTGTTACGGAACGCATCTCGCTGTCCGTCATCTTCTCCGTGCTGTCGCTGTTCGCGCCCTTTATGGCGTTAAAAATCTTTTCCTGATCGTAATCAACGGTAAGACCCGACCTTTTGGTAACTTTCTGCAATTTCATGGGCATCCCCTCGCACAACATCTTGTATAAAAAAATTCTCCGATACAACATATATTGTATCAGAGAATTTTTTTTTTACAAGTACTTCTTCTTTCTTTTCTCTTTATCTTTCTTTTTTGTAAAAAAGAAAAAGAAAGAGAAAAGGAAGAAGCAAAGAAAAGAGAAAGAGAAAGAAAAAACTTTGTCAAACTTTAATTTTTAATTGGTTGTAAAGATGAAACCATCGTCTTTTACGTCAATATTTACCGTATCGCCTTCTCTTACCGCGCCTTTTATAATTTCTTTGGAAAGAGCGGTCTCAACGGTGTGGGAAAGCAAGCGCCTTAACGGTCTTGCGCCGAAGTTTTCGTCAAATCCCTCTTTTACCAATTTATCAAGAGCCGCTTCCGTGAATTTAAGCGAAATTTTGCGCTGCGCTTCAAGACGGCGGCTGAGATTTTTCAGCAAGAGAGCGGCTATTTGCTTGATTTCTCCTTCTTTTAAACCGTGGAACACAATTGTATCGTCTACGCGGTTTAAAAATTCCGGGCGGAAATATTCTTTCAATATGCAAGATACCGCTTCTTTCGCCGCCTCATAATCTTTGTTTAAAATCTCGTGAGAACCAAGGTTACTGGTCATTATAATAACCGTATTCTTAAAGTTGACGACTCTGCCTTTGCCGTCGGTAAGCCTGCCGTCGTCTAAGATTTGCAAAAGCACGTTGAAAACGTCGCGATGGGCTTTTTCAATTTCATCGAGCAAAATCACGCTATAAGGTCTTCTGCGCACAGCTTCGGTAAGCTGACCGCCTTCCTCGTAACCGACGTATCCGGGAGGCGCTCCGATTAAACGCGCCACCGAATGTTTTTCCATGTATTCGCTCATATCTATGCGAATAATGTTCTTTTCGTCGTCAAACAAAGCTTCGGCGAGGGTCTTGGCAAGCTCTGTTTTGCCGACTCCCGTAGGACCTAAGAAGATAAATGAGCCGATAGGTCTGTTGGGGTCTTTTATCCCGGCTCTGGCTCTTAAAATCGCCTCGCTTACGGCTGACACCGCTTCGTCTTGCCCGATTACACGCTCGTGCAACACGTCCTCTAAGCGGAGCAATTTCTCCTTCTCGCCCTGCATCATCTTTGCAACGGGAATACCCGTCCAGCGGCTCACGACTTTTGCGATATCCTCCTCCCCTACTTCTTCTTTTAAAAGCGTTTCGTCGCTGTTTGCGATTTTTTCCTCAGCTTCCGCAAGTTCTTTTTGAAGGGAAGGAAGTTTGCCGTATTTTAATTCGGACAATCGGCTGAGGTCGTAAGCCCGTTCAGCCTTCTCCATCTCGCTTTTTACCGCGTCCATTTCCTTTTTAATGGCTCGGACGCGGACAATTACGGCCTTTTCGTTCTCCCACTTGTCTTTTAAAGCCTTCTCTTCATCTTGAAGAGAAGCTTTTTCCGTGGTTATCTCCGAAAGTTTCTCCTTTGAAGCGTCGTCCGACTCTTTTTTGAGCGCTTCTTCTTCAATTTCAAGCTGCATTATCTTACGACGAATTTCATCAAGCGGCGCCGGCATGGATTCTATTTCCGTACGGAGTTTTGCCGCCGCTTCGTCAACTAGGTCTATCGCTTTATCGGGCAAAAATCTGTCGGAAATATACCTATCGGAAAGCACGGCGGCAGACACCAGCGCAGCGTCACGAATACGAACGCCGTGATGGACTTCGTATCGTTCTTTTAACCCGCGCAATATGGAAATTGTGTCCTCTACTCCGGGTTCGCCTACCAAAACGGGTTGGAACCGACGTTCCAGAGCCGTGTCTTTTTCAATGTATTTACGATATTCCGCAAGGGTTGTTGCGCCTATGCAACGAAGTTCGCCTCTGGCAAGCATAGGTTTTAAAATATTTCCCGCGTCCATTGCGCCTTCCGCTGCGCCTGCGCCAACGACGGTATGCACTTCGTCGATAAAGAGGAGAATTTCGCCTTCGGATTTTGCAATTTCTGTCAAAACTCCTTTTAACCGCTCTTCAAATTCGCCCCTGAACTTTGCGCCCGCTACCAATGCGCCCATATCCAAGGAGTATAATTTTTTGTTTTTGAGCGATTCAGGCACGTCGCCCGCTACAATCCTTCTTGCAAGACCTTCTACAATGGCGGTTTTACCAACGCCGGGTTCGCCGATTAAGACAGGGTTGTTTTTGGTTCTTCTGGAAAGTATTTCAACCGTGCGACGAATTTCTTCGTCCCTGCCTATAACGGGGTCGAGTTTTCCGCGTCTTGCCGCCGCAGTCAAATCCCGCCCGAATTTTTCCAAGGATTTATATCCGTCTTCGGGATTGTCGCTTCTTACGTTGTCTTTGCGAAGTTTTTGAATGGCGGATTTTACTTTTGAAGCAGTTAAATTTTCGGATTTTGCGACCGCTACGACATCTTCTCGACCATCGGACACGAGAGCCAAAAGTAAATGCTCCGTGCTTACAAAGTCATCGTTAAATATTTTCTGATATTCTTCGGCTTTTGCAAGGACACGCACCATATCCATACCCATGGTAAGACGTTCCGTTCCCTTTACGCTCGGGATTTTGGATAAAATCTCCTCTAATTTTTTCTGCAAGTTGGGCAAATTAGTTTTGCACTCGGTAAAAATGTCAAGGAGCAACCCTTCCGCATCTTTTACAAGGGCAAGAAGAGCGTGCGCCGAAGTTATCTCCTGATGATAGCGGAGCGCCGCCGTCTGTTGCGCCGCTTGTAATGCCGCTAAAGTTTTTGCCGTATATCTATCCTCTTTCATGGTAATTCCTCCAATTTTCAAGGTTTATTTTTCTTTCGAGGATATAATACAACGAATAAGTCAAAAAGTCAAATTGTTTTTTGATATTTTGACTTATTTCTATTCTGCCGCTCATCGTCTATTTTCATGTAATTCATTTCGTTAATTTGAAAAATTTTATGAAACAACAGTAAATTCTTCTCCTTTTGAGTTGCCATTATACTTCAATTTTGCTATACTTAATTTTGTTTGAAAAAGATTTGAAAAAACTGGAAAATTCTTAAAAACCCTTAATGAAAAAAAGGCTTAAATTTAGGGTAAATTTAGAATTGAAGTTTGATAAAGTTTTTTCTCTTTTCTTTTTCTTTTTTAAAAAAAAGAAAATAGAAAAAGAAAGTAAGGTTTTTAGAATTGCCCTCAATAAAAAGCAGGTGAAATGTTGAGCGTTAAGCGTGATTATAGCAGAATACAGAAACTTTTTGCGATTGTACTTCTGATAGCGGCGTCTATCATAGGTATTGTTATGGATGAAAAATACGAATTGCCTGTTGCCGAGAAAAAGACGGCGGAAAAAATCGTCAATGTCATCGTGCTGGGCGTGGATAGACGTTCTGACGATACAGGCAGAAGCGACACCATGATGATTGTATCCTACGACGAAAATAACGGGACGGCGACACTTTTTTCCGTTCCCAGAGATACGAGAGTTAAATATAAAAATGACAAATACGACAAAATAAACCATGCGTACGCATACGGCGGTTATAAAGAATCCATAATGCGCGTGGAAGAATTGTTCGATGCGAAGATTAATCATTACATATTGGTTGATCAGCGGGCATTTCCCAAAATAATAGACGCTATGGGCGGATTATTGTTAGACGTGGATAAGAGAATGTATTACGAGGATCCTTGGGATGATGATGGGCTTGTAATAGATTTGTATCCTGGAGAGCAGTTTTTGGATGGCAATCGCGCCATACAATATGTACGATACAGGGACGACGAGGGCGACATAGGAAGAATAAAGCGCCAGCAAAAATTTGTAAAAGCTGTCTTGGAAGAATTGATGAGCGCCGAAACTTTACCGAAACTCCCGGATATTTTGCGTATTGCCGCAAATTCCGTTGAAACGGATTTGGAAATTTCAGAGATGCTTTCACTGGCAGATGTTATAAAAAGCGTTTATGAAAAAGGGCTAAAGGTTAAAACAATATCGGGCAGACCCGCATATTATGAAGGTATAAGTTATTATATACCCAATATATCGGAACTTCGAAAGGATTTCAAAAATGCTAACAATGTAGCAATAACCGATGAATTTTTAGCAAAAGCCGAAGGTGACGAAAAAAGTTATAATGCGGATATCCCCAAAGGAATGAAATTCGATGAAACGCCGCCTGCGACGGATTTAATTGAGGATGAAGACAGGGAGTTAAAGCCGGAAGATATTAAAGTTTCGATTATAAACGACAGCGGTATCAACGGAGCGGCGGCAAAAGCGGCGGAAATATTGGCAGCTAAAGGCTTTATTATAGTGAAAATCGAAACGGGAGATAGAAGCGATAGGGAAACATCGACGTTTACAATTCCCAAGGACAGTGAAGAAATGTTTACGCCGTTGCCGTTTAAATGTGAATTTACGGTAGGTAAAAGGAAACGAGAGGCGTTTTTACATATTGGATTGGATTTTAAGGAGTGATGATATGAATATAGTTGTAACAGGCGGCGCAGGGTTTATCGGGAGCAATTTTATTTATTACCTAATGGATAATTCCGATGACAGGATAATATGTTTTGACGCGGTAACTTACGCCGGAAATAAGAAGACGTTGGAACCATTAACCGATAATAGTCGATTTACATTCGTGCGTGGGGATATTTCGAGCAGACTTGACGTATACTCCATGTTTGAAAGAGAAAAACCGGATATAGTGGTGAATTTTGCGGCGGAAAGTCATGTGGATCGTTCCATAATGGCGCCTGAGGTGTTTTTACGCACAAACATCTTTGGGGTTG
Organism: Selenomonadaceae bacterium; assembly: GCA_017634675.1. Lineage (GTDB taxonomy): Bacteria > Bacillota > Negativicutes > Selenomonadales > Selenomonadaceae > RGIG9201. The sequence continues at coordinate 35,689 of JAGBMX010000061.1, forward strand.
AAGTATTGTTGGACGCTTGCAAAAAATACGGAGTTAAGCGATTTCATCAGGTTTCAACCGACGAGGTTTATGGTGATTTGCCGCTTGATCGCCCCGACTTGGCATTTACGGAGAAAACTCCCATAAGAGCTTCAAGTCCTTATTCAGCTTCAAAAGCATCGGCAGATTTATTGACGCTTGCCTATCACCGCACATACGATATACCCGTCACTATCTCCCGTTGTTCTAACAATTATGGTCCCTATCATTTCCCCGAGAAACTGATACCATTAATGATAACAAACGCCATGTCAGACAAAAAACTTCCCGTTTACGGCAAAGGCGAAAACATAAGGGATTGGCTTTATGTAAAAGACCATTGCAGCGCAATAGACGCGATAATTCGCCGAGGTAAGTTGGGCGAAGTATACAATATAGGCGGGCATAACGAACGCAAAAATTTGGATGTTGTAAAAATTATTCTAAAGGAACTAGGAAAAAGCGAGAATCTGATAGAATTCGTAGAAGACAGAAAAGGACACGACCTTCGCTACGCCATTAACGCCGACAAGATTGAAAAAGAACTTGGTTGGAAACCTGCCACTAATTTCGAAGAAGGCATAAAATCAACAATAAAATGGTACAAGGAAAACGAATCTTGGTGGAGGCCTCTTTTAAAACGAGCGGAACTCCAGTAATTCCTTGTGTTTAGGACAATATTAAGTGGAAAAAAAGTCATGACTTTTTTTCCACTATCAATTTGGGTATTTTTATGTAAATTTGGAGCAATTTTTTTAAGTTTCTTCATTGAATTGAATTAAAAATTTAACAAAAAAAAGGTGGAAAAAAAGTCATACATTTTTTTCCGCTTGTCTTGGGAGGGAAATGTATTGAATTCAATACTTTCGGGGGATTCAATAAATATTTGTTACGCAATTTACGATAAATCCGGAAATTTCAGCAAGATTGCCGGAACAGCCATTGTTTCCGTATTCGAAAACACTACGTCCCATATATCTTTACATTTACTGCACGACAACACTTTAACAGAAGAAAACAGAACAAAATTCATCAAACTTACCCGCTCATACGGTCAAGAAATTTCCTTCTACAATATCGAAAAAATGCTGCCGGAGGCGTTTAACGCTCTTCCCGGCGATAGTCGCTTCAGTAAAGCAACTATGTATAGATTGTTGATTGAAAAGATTTTGCCACATGATATTAAAAAGGTTATTTATTTAGATGTTGATACCATCGTAACTCTTGACATCGCAAGATTATGGTGTGAAGATACCGGAGATGGCGGTCTTGCGGCAATTCCCGAAAAGGCTTTGACCCACGATCACATGATTGAAAAGCACATATGTCAAAGTGGGTTTGTTTCAAAGGATTGTTATTTTAATGCCGGCGTTCTCCTAGTAGATATGGAAAAATTCAGATTGCGTCCTAATTTATTACTGGAGGGATTGGAACTTTTAAAGGCTAATCCCAACTGGAACTGCTATGATCAAGATATCTTGAATTACTTTTTTGCAGACAGCTATCGTCAGCTTCCGATTTATTACGACATATTCGTAGAGGCGGAACGAGTGGTTGGCAATTATTCTTTGGAACAGGGAATCTATCATTACGCCGGAATGGCCGTCAATGTATTTCAAGGTCATGACGTATTTGACAGTTTATATCTGCATTATTTCATTAAAACCCCTTGGTTTGACGAAAATATGCTGCTGAAAATATTTGCCCTCGTTCCAAAATCTCACGATGACTGTCGCGGATATTTGAGAAAAATTCTAAATGACACGGTAGGAAAACGTCGCTGTTTCTTAGGTTTCGCCGATAATGAAGCAATTATACGCTCTTATTTTACCTTTGCCGGAAACGAACGATTCATAGCGATCGACCAAAATTCCGGCGAATTGGAAACCAACACACTCGTTAATGCGCTTAAAGATATGTCTTCGGACGAAATAGGAGTGCTTTGCGTAAAAAATTCTCATATTCTTATAAATGAACTAATAGCAAATGGCCTTACCGAAGGAGTCAATTTTGTAAACGGCGCCGCATTTTTTTCATCGTCTTTTGGCGGCGTTTCCTTAGATGGTCGCAATCTTATACAAAGATTATGAAAAAGTCGTCGTTAAAATTACGACGGCTTTTTTGCGTTTAACATATCTATTTGCTATGTGAAGGAGGATTTTTTTTTGTTGTGGCGAATAAGAGGAGTTAGAATTTTACTTAAAGGAGATGCGTCTACAATGAAAAAACTTCTTATCGCGCTTATATTTATTATCGTCTTTTCCGTATTACTGACAGGTTGCGGCAAGAAAGCTGAAAACTCCAATAACAAACTCGTTATTTATACATCCATGAAGGAATCCTTAATCGGTGGAATTGTAGAGGGTTTTAAAAAGAAACACCCGGAAATTGAAATCGACTATCAATCCGCAGGTGCAGGCAAACTCATTGAAAAAATCGCCGCCGAACGCCAAAGCGGACAAATTATGGCTGATATTATCTGGACAAGCGAAGTGCCGGATTTTTATCAAATGAAACAAGACGATCTTTTAGAAGCCTATACGCCCACAGAATTTCCAAACGTTATAAATCCCTTTGAGGATTATGAAGGCTTCTTTACGGCAGCTCGTTTGGGAACCCTTGGAATTGTGGTCAATACGGATAATGTGAAAACTCTTCCCGTATCGTGGGAGGAAATTGCAACCAATCCAATTTATAAAGATTCTTTTGGCATTGCAGATCCTGCGCTTTCAGGGACTTCATTTATGAGCGTCGCTCTTTTGGAAAAAGAATTTGGATGGGATTACATTGCTCGTCTTCGTAAAAACGGCGCCTCTAAGAGCAAAGGCTCTGGGCAAGTTGTGGACAACACCGCTTCCGGCTCGCTTAACGCTTGCTTGGGAGTTGACTACATAGCAAAGAGCAAGATAGAAAAAGGTGCACATCTTACCATGGTGTATCCGAAAGAACTTCTCATGGTGCCTAGTCCCATCGCCATTTTTAAAAACGCAGCCAATATGGAAAACGCCAAAGCCTTTGTGAATTATGTGTTAAGCGAAGAGGCGCAGGAAAAAGTCGCCGAATCGGGTACCGTTCCGGTCAGAAAAAACGTAAAATTACCGAGAGGTTATAGTCTGCCTACACCAGAAGAAGCCATGGAACGCGGTATAAAAGTAAATTACAATGAGGTTTTGGCAAAAAAATCGGAAATTATAGAAAAATTTTCTGAACTTTTTAAGAATACCTAAAAGGTACGAATATGGAAACGCAAATAAAATTCGAAAGCGGGAAGAATTTTTCTCGACTGCTCTTGGGCAGCCTCTTTATGGCAACAGTTCTTATAGGAACGTATCTTTATCTTTCCGATGCGTTTCGTCCGTCTCCTAAGTGCGAGATTAAGGCAAAGAACAACTTTAATGCTACGCTTCGGGTTGTAGCCGATAATGATTACGCTCCATATTCATATATAGACAGCGATGGACAAATGCAAGGACTTGATGTTGAACGAATGAACGAACTGGCTAATCGTCTCAATATGAACTTAGATCTAAAGCTGATGGATTGGGCCTCCGCTCGCAGGGCTTTCCTTTCGGGTGAAGCGGATATTATTATGAATTTTGACGCAGATCTTGTCGTAAACGACACCCGATACATTGCAACCTTGCCAATTGCTGAAAAACAATATGTTGTCTACGGTAAAAACGAAGTCTCTTCGCCCCTTGATCTCTATGGCAGAAGAGTGGCTTCAAGGCATCGTTTGCCCGGATTGGGGCTTGACGATGAGATTACCTATATTGATTCTTACGAAGAAATTTTTAGTGCTCTTAAAAGAGGAGAGTATGAATACGCCATTTGCCCCATTCAGATTGGCGCAGGTTTTATGGAAAAACTGAAAATAGATGATGTGCGGCCAAGTTACGCCGTCACTCACGTATACAGCGCCCTTGCCCTTCATCCGAAGGACACGGCTTTATGCGTGCGACTTTCAGCCATATTAAGGCAAATGAAGCAAGAGGGTTTATCGAATAAACTTGATGAAAAATGGATAAGTCACCGCTACGAAAACACCACTATTATAGGTATGATAAAAAATCATCCTTGGCTGGGCGCTTCGATTTTTCTCCTCTCTTTCCTATTTTTCATGCTCATTGTCTCTACGGTTTTTCAATATAAAAACGTCAAAACCCAAGAAGCCTTCAACAAACGCTTGCAAAAAAGCCTCAGAACTATAGGCGAACAGCGAAAGCGTCTAAAAAATCAACAGGAGGAATTGATTCGTTCAAAGGCGAAAGCGGAAGAAAGCAGCAGAGCGAAGACAACCTTTCTGTTTAATATGAGCCACGACATAAGAACGCCCATGAACGCAATAATAGGGTATATAGAGCTTGCGAAACGGGAAAAAAACCTTCCTGTGACAATCAAGGAGTTTTTAAACAAAATTGAGGCCTCAAGCGGACATCTTCTTTCCCTCATAAACGATACTTTGGAAATGAGTCGCATTGAAAACGGAAAACTTGAGCTAATAGACGCTCCTATGGATTTTCGTCGATTGATGCAGGATGCAAGTGATTTATTTGCCACTCAAATGCAAGAAAAGGGCATAAAATTCAGCGTAATTTATGACGAATTAACGCATCCAACGGTTTTATGCGATGAAAACCGCTTCGACAGAATACTGTTAAATCTTATCAGCAACGCATATAAATTCACGCCTCAGGGTGGAAAAGTAACGGTTATATTAAAGGAGCTTCCCTCCGAAACCGAAAATCACGGACGATATAATCTGAGAGTAAAAGACACAGGCATCGGCATGGCTCCCGAATTTGCCGCTAAAGTATGGGAGGCGTTTGAAAGGGAACGCACTTCAACTGTAAGCGGTATACAAGGCACAGGGCTTGGAATGGCTATAACCAAAAACATCGTAGAGCTGATGAAAGGTACTATTAATGTTAAAAGCGAGTTAGGCAAAGGCACAGAATTTAGCATTATGTTGGAGCTGCCCATTTACGAAGATTTATCGTCAATATCCGATATTAACGATAACAAATCGGAAATTTCGCTTGATTTTAAGGGCAAACGTTTACTTCTGGCTGACGATATTGAGATGAATCGAGAAATCGCAAAAATGCTCCTTGAAGAAGCGGGATTTGTGGTAGATACGGCATCAAACGGCAAAGAGGCTGTTGAAAAAGTTAAAGACAGCTCTTACGACGCTGTTCTTATGGATATACAGATGCCAATTATGGATGGTTACGAAGCGACACGAGCCATCCGTGATTTTAATGTTAATTTGCCGATTATTGCCATGACCGCCAACGCTTTTAGCGAAGATGTAGCCATGGCTAAAGAAGCCGGTATGGACGGTCACATTGCAAAACCCATCGACGTTAAAAAGATGATGGAAACTTTAGCGACTATCTTGGATACTTGATTATTATATGTAATAAGCTTAATGTTACTATTCACGGGTAATAAAACATAGTGGTGCGAAAGGCGAATTAGTGCCGTTCATGGTCGACCTCTCCACCGCTTCGCGGTCCCCCTCCCCTTTCAGGGGAGGCAACGTGAAGGCGACTTTTCTATTAAAATGCCTTAATTCAAGTTTTTTCTTCGCCAGAAGAAAAAACTACATACGTCAGCATTTCAACAAGACGTCCGAGAGGCGGGAGATTTAAACTCCCGCCTTTCTTCCGATATAGACCCCCACCTAAGAGATGGGGGACATCTAGTCTTGTTATATATCCACAAAATGAGAAATCAGAGAGCCTCCCCTGAAAGGGGAGGTGCCCGAAGGGCAGAGGGGTTAACCATGAAGAGCAATATTTTTCTTTTTTTACTACCCGTGAATAGTAACGCGTTTTTTGCGGAAGACGGTGCAAATTTTTTAAAATATCTTGACAACTAGCGAATAAGCGTGATATAATAGCCAAAGTTTTGGGGACGTAGCTCAGCTGGGAGAGCACCAGGTTCGCAATCTGGGGGTCGAGGGTTCAATCCCCTTCGTCTCCACCATCGACGCACACAAATTTTTTATCATATATCGAGCTTTTTAAAGGAATTTGAAGAAAATCGGGTTTTTCGCCCGATTTTTAATTTTTTTTGACAGAATTTAAATTAAACATACGAAAAAGAACCGTTAGGAGAAAGTTTTACGATTTTCTTCTAACGGTTCTTTTCTTTTAAATCTTTTCGGCTGATCTTACTGACTTGTCGTGTAAAGCTGTGTCTGTAAAATAAAGGGACGAGATTAAGGATAACCTCAATCTCGTCCTCGTGAACTATTATTTTTTCCACATACAAGTCAATAAGTTGCTGCATTTCTTCAAGCGTTCGTTCTCGAAACATTTCTTGCGCCCGTTTTAAGCAACACAGTAATTCTTCTTTTGTCGGCACATCTAACTCTATATTCGCTTTTTCCCTTAAAACGTATTCTTTAAGAGCAACTTTTTCATCTTCCAATTTTTCCATTTTTTCAAGAATCATTTGTCTTTGTTTTCTTTCAAGGCCATCTGCCAAAACATCTGAAAGATTGTTTAATTTAACCGTAATGCCTTGAATTTGGTTTTCTAAATTTTTTAAAGTCTTGCTTATTTCTTTATTTTTTTCGATAATGTACTTCTTGAACCGTTCCAAAATAATATTTACCATACGTTTGTTAAAAACGGAACGCTCTATCTGCTCTATAACAAAAGCTTCAACATAATCTCTATTGACCTCGCGATTATCGCAGGCGATATTTGTGCGCCTAGATTGATTGTTGCAACGATAGGTGACGATAGGAGCACGATTTCCCGTTGATTTTTTTCGATTGCCGGTATATGTGTGACCGCACTTACCGCAAAAGATTTTTCCTATCAAGAGATAGATTTCTTTGCGCTTCTCTATCCCACGATAATAACGCCTTCTCTTTTTAAGTATTTGCTGTACTTTATCAAAATCCTCTTCCGAAATAATAGGGGGAACGCCGTTGGGTATGGTTATTATATCTTCGGAGATATTATCGCGGTGGGAATTGCGTTTCTTCGTGTATGGGTCGGCAGGACTTGCACGATTATAGAAATAAAGGCCTTTGTACTTAGGATTTCGCAGAATTTCATATAGTGAATTTTTACCGAATGTTTTATTTGCCTTGGTGCGATAGCCTCTCTCTTGCAACGCTTGGACAATGGAGTTATAACTTTTTCCTTCCAAAAACATCTCAAAAATCAACCGTACAGCTTGAGCTTCATGCTCGTTGATAACGAGAAGTCGAGTATTTTTATCCACATCGTAACCAAGCGGGGGCAATCTTCCCGTATGCTTGCATTTTAAAGCGTTTTCCTTCAAGCCTTTTCTGACCTCTCTGGCAAGATTTCTGCTGTAAAATTCATTCATACCCTCGATAACGGATTGCAGGAGGATAGTTTCGGGTCTGTCTTCATCAAACGGCTCCAATACGCTTAATAACGCCACTTTGTTTCTTTGCAGCTTCATTCTGTAAGCAATGCTGTCGTTGCGATTACGAGCGAAGCGGTCAAGTTTATGGACAATAAGAAGTTGAAAATTTCCCTTGCCGGAGTCTTCAATCATACGCTGAAATTCGGGGCGATCGTCCGTTGTTGCGGATTTTGCTCTGTCTATATATTCAGATACAATAACTATG
>JAGBMX010000062.1 GCA_017634675.1 Selenomonadaceae bacterium
AATCCGATATATGGAAAAATTTCATAGTGCTACTCCAAAAACAAAAAAACATGGGGCTTTGCCCCATAATGTGCAAGGGGAACTAGCCCCTTGTTGACTCCCATTTTTATTTTTAGATTAAAATTTTTTTCTCTTTTTCTTTTGTTTCTTTTCTTTTTCTCTTTTTTTATAAAAAAAGAGAAAAAGAAAAGAAAGAACTATCAAATATACTGTCGTTACCTTTTATATTACTACATGACAAGGGCAAAACCCTTTTAGGAAGAAAGAGTTTTCTTATGAAATTTACTAAAATTTTAGGTTTTTTGAAAAAACGGTGCTTGTATATATTGTTAGGCGCAGTGGGGCTGCTTTTTTTCTATCTGTTTATACTTTCCAAGAGCGCCGCTTTGATATTCAATATGGCGATGGCAGAGCAGGAAATGCTTTTGGGCAAGATAACCGTAGAGGAGATTTACGGGCATATCAGCGGCAAAACTACTTTTACGGGGCTTCGATGGGACAATCTTGAAGGCGAGACTATTCTTTATGTGCCTGAAGGAGTTATCGGAGTCAAGCCTTTTGATATTTTAAGGGGGAAATTTGAAGCCGATACCATTTACAAGATAGAACTGAAAAACGCCCGTCTGTTTTTAAATATGGACGATAATATGAACTTAGATTTTGTGACGAAAAAAGAGAACAGCGAGCATAGGGAAGAACACAAGACAGACGAGGTTTTGGCGGCAGGCACTGAGGAGGAGCGTTTGCGCCTCAGCAAGCTGCGCCGTCAAAAGGAGGCGGAGGAATTTGCCGGGGAATGGAGAAATTTCCACCATGAGAACAGGGACATTCACATGGAGTTTAATTTGGAGGATTGCCCCGTAAGCGTGATTTATAAAGGGAAACATTACTATTTAAGTGCGGTGAACGTAGAATCTGAGATTGATTCCAATTCTTTCATGAAGTTTAAGATTTCTACCGGTAGATTCGGCGGAAATATGCGGGGCGGTGCTATAACCATTCGAGGGGATATAAAATGGGACGATGAGAACCCGGAACCCATTGCGGATATGTCGGCTCTGTTTCAAGATATAGACGTTGCGTCCCTAGGGATAATGGACAACCAAGCGGACAGCGTGACTTTGGAGGCGTATTTTTACGGTCCCCTGGCAAACCTTGAGGGTGACGGGGTCATAAAAATGGATAAGCTCTCCCTTCCCAATTTGCCCTTCACCAATGTGCGGGGGGATTTTGTGTATAAAGAGGGGCTTTTTACCTTTAAGAAACTTCACGCGAATGTTTTTGAAGGGGAATTAAACGCCAGCGGGGATTTTCACATGGACACCCGCTATTATCACATTCACGGCGTAGCTACGAATCTTTCCGCAAAGTCTGCTCTGCCTAAGGATAAGTTGACTACGAAGGTAGACGCAAATTTGCACATGGTGGCCAACGAGAACTCAAGAAACATGGCATTGTGGGGAGATTTCGTCGGCAGCGCGGGAAGTTACGACGGAATCCCGTTTGATAAGGTGACTGCAAATTTTACAAACAGTTACAGGGATTTGAGGTTCTTTAACGCAAGGATTGACGTTGGATATTATACGCTAAAAAGCGATTTTATCGGCATTAAGGACGGTAAACTTACCCTAGACCCGGTGATTTTGGAGGATATAAGGACGGGTAAGGAGCGAATGAGATATGTAAGGGATAATAACGGATAATTTTACGTTACTATTTACGGATAGTACAACACGGTGATGCGAAAGGCGAATTAGTGCCGTTCACAGAGGACCTCTCCACCGCTTCGCGGTCCCCCTCCCCTTTCAGGGGAGGCAACGTGAAGGTGACTTTTCTATTATATATCCACAAAATGAGAAATCAGAGAGCCTCCCCTGAAAGGGGAGGTGCCCGAAGGGCGGAGGGGTCGACCATGAATAGCGCTATTTTTTTCTTTTTGTACTACCCGTGAATAGTAACGTAAATTATCCCATAAACTCATTGTCAAAATTTCAATATATGATAAAATATGTTTCATAAAAAAATTTTCCGGGTGAAAACATGAAAATTACAAAAAAAATAAAACTAAAACAAATGGAAATACTTGAAAAAACATATCAAGGAGCAAAACCGGCGCTTATTTTTAATTCGGTTTTTGAACTTCTAGTCGCTGTCATACTCTCGGCGCAATGCACAGACGCTCGCGTTAACGCTACGACTACAAGACTTTTTAAAAAGGCAAATACGCCAAAATCAATAATAGAGTTGGGAATTCCCGCTCTAGAAGAGCAAATTCACGACTGCGGCTTTTTCAGGGCTAAAGCGAAGCATATTTTTGAAACGTCCATTATTCTTCTCCAGAAATATAAAGGCGAAGTGCCAAATAATTTCGATGAACTTATAAAATTGCCGGGAGTGGGAAGGAAAACGGCAAACGTCATTATGAGCGTTGCGTTTAATGAACCTGCTATTGCCGTGGATACACACGTTTTTCGGGTGTCAAACAGATTGGCGCTTGCAATAGGCGAAACTCCCATTGAGGTCGAAAAGGGGCTTCAACAAATCATACCCCGCGAAAAATGGGGGAATTTCCATCATTATCTCATTTGGCACGGGAGAAAAATATGCAAAGCGCGAAAGCCGCTATGCGATAAATGCCCTCTTAATGAATTTTGCCCAAAAAGGAGCGATATAAAATGATTGAATATAGAAAGCCGAAATTTTCCGACGTTGAGGGAATATACGAACTCGTTATGGATTACGCAAGCGACGGTCAAATGCTTGCTCGTTCCAGAAACGTTCTCTACGAAACCCTTCGGGAAATGATTATAGCTGTCGAAAACGGCAAAGTCGTAGGGGTAGGAGCGCTGCATATACTTTGGGCAGAACTTGCCGAAGTGCGTTCCGTCGCCGTTCATCGCGATATGAAACGAAAGGGCATAGGTAGAAACATAGTCCTTCGGCTTATGGAAGAAGGAAGGGAGTTTGGCGTCAAAAAATTTTTCACTCTCACCTATCAGCCTGATTTTTTTAAATCACTTGAATTTAATATCATAACCAAAAACGAACTTCCGCACAAAGTATGGAAAGAGTGCATAGACTGTCCAAAGTTTCCCGACTGCGACGAGATAGCCATGGAACACGATGAAACGGTAGGTTCTGACAAAACGGCGGAAATCGCTTGGGAAGTATGAGTTAAGGAGTATATTTTGTGTTAGCTGAAATTATGGCCAATCTGCCGCTTAAAACCATTAATCACTCTTATACATATAGAGTGCCCGAAGAATTTTCTTTCATAGATGTCGGATGGCGGGTCTTTGTACCCTTCGGCAACAGACGGGTTGAAGGGTTTGTAATTGGTGTTCGCGAAGAAGACAGTTCAATCTTAGATACCCAATATAAGGATATTGCGGACGTTTTAGACGATGAGGCTTGGTTTAGCAAAGAGATTATAGAAGCGTCAAAACGCTTGTCAAAATTTTATCTCTGTTCTCTTGCCGAAATTATGCGTCTTTTTATGCCGGGAAAGAGCGGCGTTAAAATTTCCGTTATGTATGAGGCTCTGCCTCTTGCTACCGGAGATATTTTAGAAAAAGAGCCGTACAAAAGCGTTTATAATTTTGCAATCGAAGCCGGCATAACGGATAAACGTACATTGATGAAAAAATCAAATCTTTCCGCAGCAGAAATTGACGGCGTTTTAAAAAAAATGTTTAACGCCGGAGCGTTAAAAAAAGTTTACGACGCAAAAAAACTTGCAAAAGGGCTTTACGAAACCGTTGTAGAGTCTAATTTCCCAATAACGGAGGAATTTCTGGAGGATTTTGACAAGAGAAAATCGGCCCAACTTAGGCTTTTGTCTCTTTTAAAGGATGAACCCGTACTTTCTGCGAATATTTTAAAAAGAGAAAAAATTTCAACCGCTGTGATAAAATCCCTTTCAGAAGCGGGAATTATTCGTTCGATAAAAAAAAGAATATATAGAGATAGTTACGGTAAACCTTCGGCGAAAGAGAATGATAGAGAATTAACGGAGGAGCAACGTAAGGTTTTAGACGAAATAATCCCGTCAATAAAATCTTTTAACCAAAAAACCTTCCTTCTGCGCGGGGTCACGGGCAGCGGCAAGACGGAGGTATATATAAGAGCGGCCGCTTCCGCCAGAAAACTTAACAGACGAGTGATAGTGCTGGTGCCTGAAATAGGGCTTACGGGACAGCTTGTGAAGAGTTTCAAGGAAGAATTTGCAGATGAAATCGCAACCATTCATTCACGACTAACCGTATCGGAACGAAACGACGCCATAGAAAAAGTGCGTCGAGGCGCGGCAAGCATCGTAATCGGCGCAAGGTCCGCCCTTTTTGCGCCAATTGATAATGTGGGACTTATAATTTTAGACGAGGAACACGATTTATCATATAAGCAAGACGAATCCCCGCGTTACCATGCCAAAACGGTTGCAAAAGTCCTTTCGGATATATATGGCGCGACTTTGATTTTAGGCAGCGCAACCCCTGCGGTTGAAACTTATTACAAAGCAAAAACAGGCGAAATAGCTCTATTGGAGATGAAAAACAGGGTAGGCAACATTCCTTTGCCCGTTGTAAACTGTGTAGATATGCGAATGGAGCTTAAAACCGGCAACAGACATATTTTATCGCGCCCCCTCGAAGCGCTGATAAAGGAAACCGTAGCAAGAGGAGAACAGGTCATACTTCTTCTAAATCGTCGCGGCTTTTCAACCTTTGTAATGTGCAGATCATGCGGCGAACCACTTGTTTGCAACGAATGTTCTCTTCCCTTGGTGTATCACAGAAACGGGCGGCTTGCTTGCCACACCTGCGATAAAATTTTTGAGGTGCCGAAAATCTGCCCTAAATGCGGCAGTAAATATATAAAATACTTCGGTTCCGGCACGGAAAAACTTGAAGAAGAACTAAAAACGTCTATTCCAAACGCTAGGACTATCCGCATGGACAGAGATACCACAACCGGAAAATTCGCCCATCAGGAAATTTTGGACAAATTTAAAAGCGGCAAATATGATATACTTTTAGGGACACAGATGGTTTCTAAGGGGCATGACGTGCCAAACGTCACCGCTGTCGGGATTATAAGCGCAGATTCAAGCCTGTACATTCCGGATTTTCGCGCTTCAGAAAGAGCCTTTACCCTAATCACACAAACTGCGGGAAGAGCCGGGCGACACGCTTTGAATGAAACCGTCAAGGGCAAAGTTATAGTGCAATGTTACAACACGGAGCATCACGCCGTTGTTTATGGGATAACGCAAGATTACGAGGGATTTTACGAAAAGGAAATACCCTTTAGAGAAGCGCTTTTTTATCCCCCCTTTTGCAGGCTTGTTAAACTTATTTTTCATGGCAAAGATGAAATAAAGACAAAAGCTACGGCAGAAGATTTTGCGGAAAAATTCAACTCTAAAAAAACTGGCAAAGATATTGCCGTAGGTCCGTCACCCGCCATGATAGCGACTTTAAGGGGAGTATATCGATTTGTGGTGTTAATAAAAACCGCAAATATCAAGAACACATTGGATTTTTTAACGGAAGAAAAAATTCACGAAAGAGCAGACGTTGCGATAGACATTGACCCAATAATGATGTTCTAAAAAAATAAATTTTTAAAAGGAAAATTCAAAATTTTGTCAAATATATAAAAATAGAAATTTGTGGAAAAATCATTGGAACTGGGAGAATGAAGATATAGTCGGCGGCGGTGCGTTTTGCTTGCCTTGCCTTTCCTTCCCCGCCCTTTGAGCGTGGAAACAAGGTACAAAGTTTACTGTCGATGACTATAAAACTTAAAATAATGTAAAGAGGTGACCCCCTTTGCTGAGATCTTACAATTTACAGTCCATAAAGCCGGGCATGGTGCTGGGCAGAGATGTTTTGGATTCGAACGCCAGCATTTTGATAGGCAAGGGTTCGGTGCTTACGGAAGAATCCATAGCAAGTATAATGGATCGACCTATCTTTTCCGTATACATTGAAGAACCCGAGCAGGAGGAAACAAAGATTCCCGGCAAAGAACATCTTCTTGACAACGATTATGTAAAATGTTACGAATCGGTGTACGATAGGGTATTCAAATTGTTTGTGGATCTACTCGAAAATCAAGTTCTTGATATGGACGAGCTCCGTTCCATAGTTGTGAAGGAGATTTTGCCGAAACTAGCCAACGGGGTGCGAGCAATCGGTCAAATTCACAATATGAGCAGAGGCGGCGATTATCTCATACACCATTCCATTCATGTGGCTATTTTGGCCGGACTCATGGGGCAATGGAAAGATTGGTCAAACGCCAAGCAGATTGATTTTGTCACCAGCGGTTTGTTGCATGACGTGGGCAAACAGCTTATTCCTCCCGACATTTTAAACAAGCACGGCAAACTTACCGATGAAGAATTTGGCATGATAAAGGCTCATCCGGACAATAGCTATCAAATGTTAAAGGATTCGCCCCTTAAGGATAAGACGAACATATTGCAAGGTATTCGTCAACATCACGAACGCTGCGACGGATCCGGATACCCCGATCATCTTACAAAAGAGAGTATCAGCGAATTTGCTTTGGCGCTTGCGATATTTGACATATACGACGCAATGGCGGCAGACAGAGCCTATGCAAAGAGGCGTTCTCCATGGGACGTTTTCGAAATTCTAAACGACGATATGCTAAGAGGAAAACTTGACACGGAATTTGTCGTATACTTCATGCGTAACCTTTGTCGCGCATTAAACGGCAGTTGGGTAGCTTTAAGCGACGGCGAAAAAGGTCGCATCATATATATCGACGAAAGCAGGGTTATGTCTCTACCCGTCGTACAGGTTTCTGAGGATAAATTTATTGATTTGGGTCGGGATTCAAGCGTTAAAATCGAGAATCTATTAATGGCCGACGAAATTTAATTTGGCAGTTGCTCTTGCTTTTTCATGATTTTAAAGGATTGTGGTTTTAAAAAACTCCGCTTGTAGCGGAGTTTTTTGATGTAATGTCTTTCATAAGCAAATACGAGTTGGCATTTCCTTATTAAAATCTTGACTTTGAATTTGAAATTATATAATATAAACATTGGGTTATTTTGGCAAAAATGCAAGCAGATATAACAAGACTAGATGTCCTTAACCTCTTAGGTGTGGGTTTCTATCGGAAGAAATCGTGAGTTTAAATCCCTCGACTTCCAGGCGTCTTGTTGAAATGCTGACGTATGTAGTTTTTTCTTCGGACGAAGAAAAAACTTGAATTAAGGCATTTTAAAGGGGGCTTTTTTTTGTTAGCGTCAAAGAAAAAAGGATTAGCTTTTTTTGCGGTCTTGACCTTTGCCCTTTGTCTTTTGGGCGGTTGCGGAAGCGATAAAAAGCAGGCGGGAGGTCCGCCGCCGTCTCAGGTTAAGGTTATAAACGTTTTGCGTCGCGACGTGCCTATTTCTTCAGAATACGCAGGACAGGTTATGGGCAAGGATGAAGTTAAGGTGCAGTCTAAAGTTGGCGGCAAAATAGTAGAAAAATACGTGCGAGGCGGTCAGTTTGTAGAAGCGGGGCAGCCTCTCTTTAAGATTGACTCCCGTCAGTATGAGTCTGCCGTTTTGCAAGCGCAGGCGACTCTTGCCCAAGCGGAGGCAAACTATCAGGACGCGTCTCAGGATTTGGAACGTTACCAAAAATTGTTGGAGTCTGCGGCTGTAGCGGAACAAATGGTAGCCAATCAACAGGCGAAGGTAAATGCTCTTTACGCTTCCGCCGCAGCTAACGCCGCTCTTTTGCAAAAAGCTCAAGAGGACTTAGACGATACGGTTATATACGCTCCAATGGCGGGGCAGCTTGCCATCGACGATGTGGCAATCGGTACTTACGCAAGTCCCGGAGTGACCACGCTTGTGACCATTGGCGCAAGCGATCCCGTCTACGCAAAATTTAGCATATCCGAAACAGAATACATGGGTTTTACGAAATTGCTTGAAACTCAGCCCGATTCTCTATCCGAAGGCGTAAACGTAGGAATAACGCTTTCAGACGGCTCTACATATCCCTACAACGGGCAGATTGTGGAAATAGACAGGGCGCTTGCTCAAAGCACCGGCGCGCTCACTTTAAAGGCGCTCTTTCCCAACCCCGAAGGAAAACTTTTGCCCGGAATGTTTGCTAGGGTAAAATTATCGGGACGCGTGGTAAAAGACGCTATTGTTGTGCCGCAACGCGCCGTTCAGCAGCTTTTGGGCAAAACCTTTGTCATGGTTGCGACTTCCGAAAACAAATCCGAAGCGAGAACCGTAAAACTTGGTCCATTGGTTGGAAGTTATTATATTGTTGAAAGCGGACTTACCGAAGACGATTTGGTTGTCATAGAAGGGCTTACAAATCTTCAGGAAGGCAAGGATCTTGCCATAACCATGGTTACGGCGGAAGAGATGGGATTTAAATTTGAGCCTGACATGACGCCTTATGATGCGGATGCCGCGCAAAAGAATTAAGGGGGGCGATGGTTTGGCAAAATTTTTTATCCATCGACCCATATTTGCAATAGTTATTTCGCTTATTATAGTTATAGTGGGACTTCTTGCGGCTTCTCAACTGCCTGTGGCGCAATATCCGCAAATTTCCCCGCCCACTATATCCGTGGGTACGAATTATACCGGCGCAAACGCCAGCGTTGTTAATGAAACCGTTGCTCAAATTATAGAGGAACAGGTTAACGGTATGCAGGGCATGGATTACATGAGTTCCAACTCCGACGATACCGGGCGTTACAGTCTTTCCGTAACTTTTGAAGTCGGTACCGACGGCGATATGGACTCGGTTAAGGTGCAAAATAACGTGGCTATAGCCAACGCCTCCTTGCCTGCCGACGTTCAGCGCGTCGGCGTTACCACGAAGAAATCCTCTACGGATATGGCGCTTTTGATTTCGCTTTATTCGCCAAACGGCAGTTACGACCGTACCTTTATGAAAAATTACGCCACTATCTATATGCTAGACAAGATAAAGCGCGTACCGGGCGTGGGCGATGTGCAGGTTTTCGGCGCGGATTATTCCATGCGCGTTTGGCTTAACCCCGATAAACTTGCGGAACTTGGTCTTACAATTAAAAATGTGACTGAGGCGATTGAAGAGCAAAACGTCCAAGCTCCCGCCGGCACCATAGGCGCGATGCCCCTCCCCGTTTCGCAGGAAAAACAGTACACGGGTAAAGTCAACGGTCGTCTTGTAACTCCCGAAGAATTCGGAAACATTATCGTTCATTCCGATGGCAAGGGCAATTTTGTACGCTTGAAAGACGTTTCCCGCATTGAAACCGGGCAGCGCATGAACAATATAATCGCTAAAGCGAACGGTATGGCTGCCGTAGGTTTTGGTGTGCAGCTTACGAGCGATGCCAACGCCATGCAAACGGTCGCCGGAGTGCTTGAAATTTTAAAAGAGGCGGAGAAGGATTTTCCGCCGGATTTAAAACTTAGCACGGTTGTTGATAGTACCGACTATATTCGCGCTTCCATAAAAGAGGTTGTGCATACTTTTGTAGAAGCTCTTGCTCTGGTCGTGCTTGTTATTTTTGTATTCCTTCAAAGTTTCCGCGCTACGATTATTCCCCTTTTGGCGGTGCCGGTTTCTCTGATTGGTACGTTTGGCGCGTTTTATGTTTTGGGTTTCTCGATAAACACATTGACACTCTTTGCGATGGTGCTTGCGATAGGTCTGGTTGTCGATGACGCGATTGTTGTTATCGAAAATGTAGAGCATCACATGGAAAGCGGGTTATCTCCCGTTGATGCAACGGAACGCGCAATGGACGAAGTTCAAGGTCCTGTTGTGGCTATCGCTTTCGTGTTGGCTGCGGTGTTTGTTCCCGTTGCGTTCTTAGGCGGCATGATGGGCGTTCTTTATCGTCAATTTGCGCTTACTATCGCTATCTCCATGGCGCTTTCGGCTTTTGTGGCGCTTACCCTTACCCCGGCTCTTTGCGCCATGATTTTAAGACCGCATAACAAAGACGAACACACGGGAATTTTGGACAGATTTTTCACATGGTTCAACGATTGGTTCGATGCCACAAAGCGCGGTTATCTCGGCATAGTGGCGAAATTCCTGCGCCAAAGCAAGTTTGCCGTGATATTTATGATTATCGTGGTAGGGCTTACAGGGCTTATATACAGTAAACTCCCATCTACGTTCGTTCCCGAAGAAGATCAGGGTTACTTTGTAGTTTCCGTATCGCTTCCCGAAGGCACATCCTCTAACCGCACTCAGGTTACCATGGATAAATTGTCGTCAGAAATAAAAAAATTGCCCGGCGTTAAGAATGCGATGTTTGTCAACGGTTTTGATATTATGTCGTTTGGTTCAAAGTCAAGCGCAGGCACCATGTTTATCGGATTAGAGGCGTGGGATAAACGGACTGCTCCCGGAACTGACATAAACAGTTTGGTAAGACAAGTTTTCGGTATCGGCGCAAAAATTGCTCCCGAAGCGCAGGTTATAGCCTTTAACCCTCCTCCCCTTCCGGGACTTGGTATGGTCGGCGGTTTTTCCATGCAGCTTCAGGATATGTCAGGGCATACGGATGAAGAACTGAACGAAATCACGCAAAAAATTGTTGCGGCAATGAATCAGCGTCCAGAACTTCAAGGCGTCAGAACCACTTACAAGATAAACTCTCCCGTTTATAATTTCGAGATAGACAGGGAGAAGGTTAAAACTTTAGGGGTAAAACTTTCCGATGTGTTTACAGCGCTGCAAGTCAATTTCGGCGGTTATCAGGTGAACGACTTCAACCAATTCGGCCGTTCGTACAAAGTCATGCTTCAATCGGATACAATGTACCGTACCGAAGCCGAAGCGGCGAAATTTATCTTCGTTAAGAGTTCAACCGGAACGATGGTACCTCTTGACACATTGTTAAAACCCTCTTTAAGCACCGGCGCATCCATTATTTCCCGCTTTAACGCAACAAGAGCCGTGGCAATCCAAGGCAACAACGCAGACGGTTACAGCTCGGGTCAAGCCTTGGCTGCGGCTGAAGAAGTAGTAAGAGAAGTTGCGCCAACAGGGTTTAACGTGGAGTGGTCGGGTCAGAGCCGCGAAGAGAAAAAAGCGGCAAGTTCTACTGGAAAAGTCCTCGCGTTAGCCTTTGTCTTTGTGTTCCTCTGCTTGGCCGCGCTTTATGAGAGTTGGAGCGTACCTTATGCGGTGCTTTTGACGGTGCCGACGGGTATTTTCGGCGCAGTGGTGTCCGAATACGGACTTAGCATAGTTGAAGCCATGTTGGGACATCCCAACTCAGGTTTGCAAGACAGCGTTTATATGCAGATCGGCATTATAATGATAATCGGTCTTGCGGCTAAAAACGCCATTCTTATCGTCGAATTTGCAAAGGTACGCGTAGACCGCGGCATGGAGCCTTTAAAAGCCGCCATTGAAGCGGCGGGGCTTCGTCTTCGTCCCATACTTATGACAAGTTTCGCCTTCATTATTGGCTGTTTGCCGCTCGCTATAGCGACGGGCGCAGGCGCTGCGGCGCGTAACGGCATGGGCGTTGCCGTTGTGGGCGGTATGCTCTTTGCAACAACCCTCGGTATTTTCCTAATACCCGTTTTCTTCGTAATCACTCAATGGGTTGCGGCAAAATTGGGTACTGTAAAGAAAGCAAGAAAGAGAAGAGCTACGGATTATATGTAATATTGGTAAAAAATTCCCCTTGTACATTATGCGTACAAGGGGAATTTTTCATTTTTCGATTTTCACATTCTTAGCGGCAATAGCGGAAAGCATCCATAAAAACATGGAAGTTGGAATGTTAAACAAGAGGTCGTCCGTCAACCCGTTTAACGCAACAGTTACAAAGGCTAAGCCAATACCAAGGGACACTCCTCTTTGCAAACTTTCCCTATCTTCAAAAAAAGGTTCTTTTAAAAATTCACTAAAACTGAATTTCTTTTCTTCAGCCTCTTTACTAACGGCGATTTCTTCCGCTGTTTCGACTATATTTTCAATTTCGATTGCTTTTGCTGCACCGTCAACAATTTCCTTGGCGACAGTTTCATTGTGGACGGCTTCTTCTGCGGCTTCCTTTCTGTTTTTCGCATCTTCGGAAGCCTCCGCCTTACCGCTTTTTTCTTCTTCCTGCTCTATTGCTTCGGCATCTTCTTCCTTTTCTCCAGATTCTTCCTTTTCTTCAATATTTTTCTGTTCGTCTTCTGTAACCGTTTCCGCCGTGGCTGTATTTTCAGGTTTTTCTGCAACTTTTTCGGCGATTTCTTCCGCCGCTTGTTCGTCTAAGGTTTCTTCATCTTTTTCGATTAAATCGAATGTTTCGACTTCGTCGGCAGGTTTTTCGGCTCCTTCATCTTCGCTTTTTTCTTTATTTACAACGGGCTCTTCAATTTCTTCTTGCAATGAAACTTCATCTACGGGAATTATTTTTTCATCTTCCGCCGATTTTTCCAATTTCACTTCATTTTCGACAATATTTTTTTCTTCGCCAAACTTTGCCGTAAAAGCCAAATTCATCGTACCGAAAAAATACCAGAAAAACGCCAAGGTGCCCAATACCCCAATTTCCGCCGCATAATTTAAATAGATATTATGAGCGTGGACTATCAATATTTTTTCGCCCTGCATATAAAAGTCGTATTCCGGGTATACCATAAAATATGCGCCCCAACCAATTCCAAGCAGGGGATGATCCTCTATCATTGCAATAGTGGCTTCCCAAAAAGCAAGACGCATTTCGCTCGAAGTATCCGCTGCGGCAAAAACAGAGGTTACTCGTTCCAACATAATGGGATTCACAGCCAAAGCCGCCACGCCTAAAATAACGCATATTACAAGCAGTTTCTTATCTTTTAAGAACCCATAGACCGCAACAACCGCAATCAAAGCAAGCATTGCGCCTCTGGCGTATGTATAAATTAAAGCTCCTGCGCCTAAAATCATCAATATTGCGCAAACCGTTTTTTCCTTGTTATACTTGGATTTTGCATATATCCCCAACAAAAGAGCTATACACATATCCAAAAATCCCGCAAAGATGTTGGGGTTTTCCCATGTGGAGAAAATACGTCGTTTAAGCTCCGGAAATGCGTCCCCATCAACCCATTTAACGTCGCTTGCGCTTATTCCGAATATCGCCTGCCAATATCCATAGAGTACAGACACTATAAAAGCTGCAAACAAGACGCCCATTGTTAATTTTAAATCCTTAGAGGTTTCAATGTTCTGTCCTATCAAAAAATAAGTAAGGGCGTATACCCCTACTAAATTATAGAAATTATAAAAACTAAAGAATTTATCCGGCGATACGAAAATAGATAGGGCTGATATAGCTATAAAAATAATAATCGGCGTGTCAAATTGGAGTGGAGTAACTTTTAACAGTCTGTGCATGTAAAAACGCCAACCCGTTAATATGATACCGATTAAAAGAGCGATTGTCGCCAAAGTTGGTGACAGCGGAATAAAGAATACCTCAGCCAACAGCGCATACAGAATGTATTTTTTTAAAGTCTGCTTGTTTTTTTCTTGCCGTAATTTGACTATGCTCAAAAACTACACTCCCTAAAAATTGCGTTTGATACCAAAATAAGTCTTTCTTTCTTCACGTTTATTCAGATTTTGTATTTCGCCTATCAAAAAAGTGTCTTCCGCCACTAAATATTCAGATCTGAGTCTTACCCTAGTCTTGTTGAAATCATAAGCCTCCGCCGAAAATTTAAACCTGTCTCCGCCGTAAGCATCAAGTCCCAAACCGATTTTTCCGGCGATAATTCCTCCATGGGCGCCCAGCGTCCCCATTTTCTTCCCTACTTGCGCGTTAAACAGATTATCCTCGCCTATATCCTCAACTCCGAGTTTCAAAAAAGAATCGCCCATGCCGACTTTTGTATCAAAATTTGCGCGCCATTTGCTTGCTTTGCCGCTATACATCACGTCAACGGAGGGAGTCACCTCAATGCTCCCCATTTTGCCTAACATTCCGTTGGCTTTTTCCGTCATGCCTCTGGCGTTGTGAATTGTAGCCTTTATATCTTCCTTTGTCTTTTCGTCTGTCGCAACGTCTTCCAAACTCTTTGCGACGCGTTCGATTCTTGCGCTTGTTACCGATATGTTTTTAAGAGTTTCCGTTATATATTTGGCTGTTTCCGGGCTTCCCAATGAATTATCCATGTTCGCCATAATATGCTCAACGCTCTTCATAGTGGCGTTCATGCTCTCCATTGTACCCGCCAAATTCTGCATTACCACGGCAACATTTGCCTGATTGGCCTTAACCGTACCTTCAAGCCCCTGCATCATCCCGTTCAAATGCCCCGTAGTTTCTCTTATGTTTATGGCGGTGTCTACCAATGAGCCTTTAAGCTCTGGATCGGCTATTATTCCGTTTAGAGCGGTAAGCAAGTCCTGAACCTGCAACACGGCTTTGTTCATATTTTGAAACATGGTGTCCATGCCGGCTTCGTCAACGGCCAACATATAATCTTCTGCCTCAAAGAAGTGCATCATATCTTTACCTTGAGAAATACTTACGAATTTTTCACCCATAACTCCCGTAGATTCAATGGTAACGATAGAATCCTTTGCAATTTTCACCCCGTCTTTAATTCTCATTGTCACAGTGACACCGGAGCCATCATTTTCAATCATTGTCACGCGACCTACCGGCACCCCCGACAGCATAACGGGAGATTCAACCGCAAGCCCCGTCACCCTTGAAAATCCTGCGTATATAATGTAACCGGTTTCTCCGAATGTCATGCCGGATAATTTTATAACAGCCACCGCAAAGAGCAGCAATCCACCCAACGTAAACGCCCCAACCTTAGCTTCTTTTGTCATAAACTCGCCCCCTCAGAACTCGAAAAAGCTGCAAAAAACGCCTTTATTCTCTCATCTTCGATTTTTTTAAATTCCTCCGTCGGCGCAACCGCCACCAATTTTCCCTCGCTAAGCATGGCTATCCTATCCGCTATCCTGGTTGCGCTCAACATATCGTGAGTAACCACCACAGACGTTACCTTCAAGGCTTTCTGGGTATCTTTTATAAGTTCGTCTATTTTCCTTGTTGTTATCGGATCAAGTCCGGAGCTTGGTTCGTCGTAAAATATTATCGAAGGGTTTATGGCAATGGCTCTGGCTAAACTCACCCTTTTTTTCATGCCTCCCGAAAGTTCGTTTGGCATGAGATTTTCCACGTTCGGCAACCCTACAAGTTCCAACTTTTCTTTTATAATCTTTTCAATCTCTTCATTAGGTAAATCCGTGTGTTCCCTAAGGCCAAAGGCCACGTTTTCACCTACCGTCATAGAATCAAACAGCGCGGAATACTGAAAAACCATGCCCATTTTTAATCGCAGTTTGTCCCATTCGGCTTCGGTTTTATCGGAAAGTGGTTCGCCATCCATATAAATTTCGCCTGAAGTCGGCTTAATAAGACCTATCATAAGCCTAAGCAACGTGCTTTTCCCGGAACCGGATCCGCCTATAACGGCGAGAGTTTCTCCTTTTTTTACATCAAAGCTGACGTTATCTAAGGCCGCCTTATCTCCAAAAATTTTAGATACATTTTTTATCTTAATCATATTGCTTCCTATTTCATCAAAATTTTCAACGCCTACTATTCTACCACAAAATTTTATTTTGTGAAAAAATTTTTTTGTTTTCTTTCCTAAGTTTTATGGTATTATAGTAAATGAAATAAAGTTTTGTGATTTGGCTTCCCCGCCCGAAGGGCGGGGAAGCCAAATCAAGCACAACCATTTTTGTCGTTTACTATATTAAATCATAAATTTTTTGTGAGGTAATTTATAATGAAAACGAAATTATTGTTAGTCGTCTTTTTTTTAACCATTATTCCGGTGACAGCCTTCGCCCGCATCGGCACCGGCATAGGAATTTCCATCCCCTTTCCCTCAAGCTCCTCCTCTTCAAACGATGAAAAATCATCCTACGCCGCTTTTTCCGACGGCAATCTCTTAGAAGAACTTATCATAGAGGAAAAGAACGGTAAATATGTTGTATCCTTTGAAATCACCAATTTAAAAGATACCGCCTATACCATATCCCACAAAACCGGGCAAAACTACGATGTGGCGCTCTTAAACGAAAAGGGCGAAGTTATCGCCAAATGGTCGGACGATATTGCGTTTACCCAAGCTCTTCAAGATGCGGTATATAAGCCTAAGGAAACGGTAACATACCGAGCTTCTTTCGACATAAAAAAGACTAAAACCCTAAAAAGCGCTCCCGCCTTTATAGCTGCGCGTCTTACCGATACACCCTTTACCGTAACCGCAAAACTTCCCGCGAAATCAAGATCCGAAAGAACACCCGTAACTCTTCACGGCGGCATAATTATTTCAAACGGCAATATCGGCGATTGGTGGGACTAAAATTATGACATCGGAACAAAATACGTATTTATTTGTTTTGGCTGCAACGGCAATAATCGCTTTAGCGGCATTTTTATCCCTTGCCGTAACTGCGGTTACCAAGAGTCGCAAGAGTTTGATAGAAAGATGCGAAGATAAAAGAACCAAAGAAACAGCTTTAAATATTTTAGACTCGGCGGACGAGGCAGTACTGTTGACAGAAGTCATAATGATGTTCTTGGGAATTGTGGCAGGACTTATGGCGGCAAGTTTCGGCGCGCCTATTTTGGCTAAGTACCTTGATTTTCTTCCCCAATCCTATTTTATATCGCTTATCTTGAATGTGGCGGGAACTACCTTTATCCTGATGCTGTTCGGCGTATTTATCCCAAAAAAAATGGCTGATACAAATCCCGAAAAATATCTGTTTCGCTATCAAAACATTCTTCGCGCGCTGCTTTTTATAGCAAGCCCTATAATAACCCTGCTTTCTAAACTTGCCAAAAACACGCTGCTGCTTTTTGGCGTAAGTACTGATTTTGAAGAAACGGTAACAGAGGACGAAGTAAAGGATTTAATCGAGCAGGGCACGGAAGACGGCACCATAGAAAAAGCGGAACAGGATTTGGTGGAAAGCATTTTCTACCTAGGCGATCAAACGGCATATACCCTTATGACGCCACGACTTGAGATGCTCTGGTTGGATTTGGAGGACAACGACAAAATAAACTTACAAAAAATAGAAGAAAATCCTTTAGCGGTATTTGCAACCGGTCGCGGCAGTTTGGACGAAGAACCGGGATTTATCTACAGCCGGGAACTTTTATCTGCAACTTTGAAAAAAAATCCCGTTCGACTGCGGGATTTCATAAAGAAGCCCATGACAATTCCCCGCTCCATGGAAGCCCTTCGCATAATGGAAAAGTTCAGGGACAGCGGCGTTCACGAGGCGCTTGTCATAGACGAATACGGCGGCGTGGTAGGATTTATCACTCTAAACGACATACTGTTAAAATTAATCGGCGAAGATTCCCCCCACGAAGAAAAAAAAGCTTTCCCCATAACAAAACAAGGGGAAAACTCATGGTCGCTAGAGGGGCTTTGCCCAATAGACGAATTTAAAGAAGAATTCGACCTTAAAACTTTACCCAAAGAAGACAGAGGGCATTTTCAAACCATGGGCGGCTTCGTTACTGCGCTATTTGGTTATATCCCCAAAAGAGGAGAAAAAATTTCTTGGGAAAACTTTTCCTTCGAAGTTCTTTCCATGGATAGAGCAAGGGTGAAAAAAATCTTAGTGGTTATGGCATAATTATAACGTTGGAGGTATGAATTAATGGAAGAAAAAAAATCTTCGGCAATGGGATTTATCCTTCCTTCTCTTATCGGAATTTTTCTGTTTATGATTCCCATAGAATACGACGGCAAATGGACGGTTGTCATAAAAATCGTTTCCGATTGGCTGGCCGTTCTTATCGGCGAATATCTTCCGTTGCTCTGCGTAATTATCGTAACTTTGTCCGCAGTTTTAAGCGCTGTATTTTACCGAAAACCCAATTTTGTCACCAATTACCCCGTTATAGGCGCGACTTTTTCCACTTCCTTTATATGGGTAATTATCCGCATAGTAGGCGCAATTTTTATTTGGCTCGTATACCTAAAGGCGGAAGGCGACATAGTTGACTTCATTACCGATAAAGACGCAGGAAGTTTCGTGCTTAACGATTTACTTTGCGTGTTGGTCATAATTTTCTTTTTAGCGGGGATGCTCCTGCCGTTGCTTTTAGATTTTGGTTTGCTGGAATTTATCGGCGCTCTCTTTTCGAAAATAATGCGTCCCGTTTTTACCATTCCGGGCCGCGCCGCAGTTGATTGCATCACCTCTTGGATAGGCGACGGCACTTTAGGCGTTATGCTGACCGCCAATCAATATGAAACGGGCTATTACAGCAAACGGGAAGCCGCCATAATCTCCACCACCTTTTCCGCCGTATCCATTACCTTTAGCATCGTAGTTTTGGCGCAGGTAGGCTTGATGGAGTATTTCGGCGTGTATTACCTCACCATCTGCGCCGTGGGTTTCGTCTGCGCCGTTATTTTGCCACGCATACCGCCGCTTTCGCTGAAAAAAGACGATTACATGGTCGAAGGCAAAGCCGTAGGCGAAAGTTTGCCGGATGAATACCGTTCTGCGTTTAAATACGGAATCGCCCTTGCAAAGGCAAGAGTCGCCGAACACAAGGGAATTTCCGAGTTTTTGGAAAACAGTATAAAAAACGCCGCAGGAATGTGGTTCGGCGTATTGCCTGTTGTAATGTGCATCGGTACAATTGCTCTAATGCTTGCAAACAATACACCCGTATTTGAAATATTGGGAAAACCTTTCATGCCGCTGCTTACCCTTTTGGACGTGCCTCAGGCAGCCGAAGCCTCAAAGACCATGATAGTGGGCTTTACGGATATGTTTACCCCCTCCATTATAGCCGCCGGCTCAATAACGGAACCCATGACGAGATTTATCGTGGCGGTAATTTCCGTAACACAGCTTATATATTTGTCCGAAGTGGGAGGACTTATTTTAGGCTCGAAAATTCCCGTAAACATCGTCGAACTCTTCGCTATTTTCCTGGAACGCACCATTATCAGCTTACTTATAGTCGCTCCCGTCGCTCACTTGGTGTTTTAATAGGAAAAAGGCTTTGAACGTCAAGCGCTCAAAGCCTTTTTTTCATTATAGAATTTTAAAAAGAAAACCAAAGCGATAATTCCAACATATACGAAAAACGCGCCGATTTCCCTGGTAAGATCGGTAAGAGTTGCGCCTCTCATGATAATGTCCCGCACAAAATGAAACTCCCATGTTAAAGGAAAAACATGAGAAATCGCAACCACCCAATCGGAAAGATGTGTGAGAGGACTGGTAACGCCGCCCAAAATAAAACCTCCGGGGATAAAAAGTATCATCCGACTGGACGCTATACCGGGATTTGCCGCATTCCAACCAAACAAAAGAGATAACGTACCCACTGCAAAGATATAAAAGAACTGTATAAATACGAAGGAAAGCAGCTCGCCCGAAAAGACCATATCCCCCCAGATGCGAAGAATAGCCATACCTACCATAAAGGAAGTAAGCAAACTAAATCCGTAAGGTATGAGTCGAAAGAGCAAATCCCAAGGCTCTCCGTTTTTTAAAATGCCTTGAAGTTCGCCCGTCATACGCAGCCTAGGCACCATACCGATTGTGGCGAATACGAAAAACATACTGCCAAAGAAAAACAAAAATCCTTCGGTTTGCGCATTTTCCGTTGAACCCACCGGATTAAACAAATTACGATCTCTTAACGTCAAGCCGCCGCTTGCGCCTCCGTTTGACATCATTGAATTTTCGGTTGCGACAATCTCGTTTAACGCCTGTTTCATGTCTGCGGTAAGCGCGGTATTGGTGTTGTCGTAAAAAACGCCTATGGGCGCCGTAACGCCCGTATATATATTCTTTTCAAGTTCAGGCGGAAGATATACAACAGCCGCAGCTTTATCCCTATAAAAGAAACTCTCCGGTTCCACGGAATGATTGAAAATCGCCGTAACTTTTATATATTGAGAAGCATTCATATCGTCGATAATTTGACGGCTATAATGGCTATTGTCAAGATCTATGACCACAACAGGAGTATCTTTGGCGAAATTTCCGCCCAACAACACCGAAAGTACGACGGTAACTACCATGGCAACCATAAGACAGACTTTTTCATACGGCATCCCGCGACCGGAAAAGAGAAACCCCAGCTCACTTTTGATTGAGTCCATTGTTATCAACCCCAATCGTCATACCGGGAATAACCCCCTCCGTAGGTTCCACATAAATTCTTGCCCTAAAGCTTGCTAAATCCGCCTGACCTTTTTCCCTGGTCTGACGAAGATCCGCAAAACCCGGCGCCTTTGACAAGACGCGAATAACGCCGGGTACAGTCAAGTCACCCGCAACGGTTTTTCCGGTTACTGTATAACCCTCCTTTAATTTTGCCGCCTGCCGCTCGTTTATGTATATATCGTAATACATTCTGTTGCTTTCGAGAATAATCGCAGGCACAGAAGGGGCTACCATCTCTCCTTCTTTTTGAAGTATGCTTAAAATCTTCCCGTCTTCCGGAGCGCGAAGCAGCAATCTATCCTTTGCGACTTCCAACTCTTTTAATTGCACTTCCTTTTGAGCCCGCTGACTTTTAAGAGCCGCAATATCGTTTTCCATATTTTCGGTTCGTTTGCGCTCTTCAACGATAGTCGGCAAAGTTTCACCCGCATTTGCGCCGGCTAAAAGTCTTGCCAAATTTTCCTCCTGCTGCATAACGCTTGCTTTTGCCACGTCAAGCGCCATTATTGCATCGTCAACGGCAGACATTGCGATGGCGCCGGAAGCAAAAAGTTCGTTCTTTCTGGCGTAATCTATTTCCCTGTTTTTTAAAGTAGCTCTTGCGGAAGCCAGCGCCGCCCGCTGTTGATCTATCTGCCTTGAACTTTGCACTTCCTGCGTATCTACATGAAAATGACTGATATCTTTGGATGTTTCCAAGGATTTAATCTGAGCGTCGATAGCGTCTATCTCCGCTTTTAACTTTTCGATTGAAAGATTCGTGTCAGTAGGGTCAAGCGCCATCAAAATATCGCCTTTTTTTACATAATCTCCTTCGCGGACATTTTCCTTTAAAAGGCGACCTTTCACCGAATCGAATGAAATTTTAACTTCTTCGGCTGTCAAAATCCCCTCTTTTTTCTCGCGTCCCTGAACAACTGCGTCGTTACCCGTATACATCAAAGTAAGTCCGGCAATGATGAACAGGGCGATAAAAAGCAAACCAACCTTTTTAACCTTTTCCTGCGGTGACATACAAAACTCCTTTAAAAACTTCCCCTGCTTTGCGTAAAAACTGCCGGCCAAAAGGGGTATTGCCCGATTACCCTAAGTAACCTTGCCTATTTTATAGCTTTTTGCCGTTTATTGCAAGAAATTTTACAAAATGGCAAAATAAAGGGGTTAAGAAAGAGCCAAAAATATTCGATAAAGTTATAGAGGTGAAGAGTTATGGGCAACAGTATATATATTGATTCTGCCATGAGGTCTTTTTACAGCGGCAGCGAAAAGGCAAAGAAATCGTCCACGGGCAACAGTTATCTTGATATGTTAAAATCTTTTGCAAACAAGGCCGAAGCCGCTGAAGAAAAAAATATTCAAGAAATGAGCATGGACGAATATAAATCCTATATTGCAGGCGTATTGAACGATTTGCCCATGGATTCTACCCGTGAAAATTCAACTGCGGCGGTTATTATCTCTAACGCCGGTTGGGAGCGTATGAAAGACGATCCCGCTTATGAAGCTTGGGTAATTGAGCAAGTGGCGAAGGATTTCAGAAGCGAAGATCCGTGGGACAGTCTGGGGAGCAACAGTTGCACAATTTACAGATTTACCGATAACGAAAACAGTTATCGTAAAGACGAATGGGGCAAGGATTTTCCCGGAGATATAAAAACATATTTGCAGTATGAGCTGATGAACACTCATAAAAGGAGCGGCAGCGGCAATTTTTTCATGAAGATTGCAAGAAAGAGATTGCAACAAAACAATCAATCTTCCCTTAATGACTTGGCCGCAAATATTGCGCAGCTTCAGAATTTGCAACTTTTAAACTCAAACAAAAATTCCCTGTTCTTGGCAAACACTCAAAACGCCCTATTTTTAATGAGCGCTTTAAACAGCGCTATATGAAAAAAGCGGGACCGCTTCAATTTAGCGGTTCCGCTTTTTTTCTGCAAACATTGATACAAAATATACTAACTGTTTCTTGCCAATAAATAAGTCGCAAGTTCTCGCAAAAAATCCGCCTCGTCTCCAAAGTTGTCAAGGGCGCTCACCGCTTCGTCAACGGTTTGTATAGCGAGTTTCTTCGCCTCTTCCAACGACAAAAGAGTAACATAGGTGGATTTTTGATTTTTCGCATCGCTGCCTATGGGTTTCCCTAAAGTTTTTTCATCGCCTTCAACGTCTAAAATATCGTCCGTTATCTGAAACGCCAGACCGAATTTCTCAGCGTAGAGAGTTAGAGCTTCAAGTTCCTCTTTACTTGCGCCGCCCAAAATCGCGCCGGAACGGATAGCCGCCCGAAAGAGCGCCCCGGTTTTACCCATGTGCATCTCTCTTAAAACTTCTTTTGAAACGGATTTTCCTTCGGACAACAAATCTATTGCCTGACCTCCGACCATGCCGTTCGGCCCCGCCGCCTCGCTCATCTCTCGTACAACTTGAACCAATGTATCGGCGTCAGCATCTTTTTGGCGAAGCATCACTTCAAAGGCAAGAGTTAAGAGTCCATCCCCCGCCAAAATTGCCAACCCGTCGCCATACACCTTATGATTGGTAAGCTTTCCCCGCCTGTAATCGTCGTTGTCCATAGCGGGAAGATCGTCGTGTATCAGCGAATAAGTATGTATCATCTCTATAGCTGCGCCGGTGGTGACAAATTTATCGCCGTCGCTTTTTACAGCGTCTGCCGCCGCCATTAAAAGCACGGGACGGAGCCGTTTTCCTCCCGCCATTAAACTGTATTTCATCGCATCCGACAATTTGGCGTTAAGCGCGCTATCTTCCCTAAGTTCCTCCAAAAGAGTCTTTTCCACGAGTTGCAATCGCCGTTGCCAAACTTCCTTTAACATTCAATCACCCTCGATTTCAAGCTTTAACTCCTCGGCTCCCTCTTCTTTTATCAAGAGATCCATCGTCTCCCCCGCTATTTTCAATGCGCTCATGCACTTTTTCGAAAGGGATACGCCCTCAGAGTATTTCTCGATAAGTTCCGTTAGGTTAGCATCCCCCGTTTCCATCTCACGCACTATTTCCTCAAGCCGCGTAAGATTTTCTTCAAAGGTCGCCTCTTTTTTCTTCGCCATCTATTTACCCCTCTCGCATATCAAGAACCGATTTTCAAAATGCTTGCCCCCGCCTCGCCATCGGCAAATATCAACCGTATATTATCTCCCGTTTTTAAGTCTTTCGCCCGTCGTACGGTTTTTCCGTTAAGTTCCGTCATGCTGTACCCACGCATGAGTACCCTGGCAGGATTGAGCATATCAAGCTTTTCAAGTTGCAAAGCGCATCTTCTCTCTTTTTCTTCAAGTTTAGCCTTTGCAACTCTGTTCAATCGCTCTAAAACCAAATCTAATCGCTGTTCTCTGGCTAAAAGCATTTCTTTCGGGCGAGTAAGGACTGCGCTCGCCATTACCGTTTGAAGACGGACTTTCTTCTGTTTTATGTTTGCCAAAGCGCCGTTTTTTAATCTCATTACAAGATTTTCAACATAACGATAAACCTCCGCAGCATCCGCCACGGCAATTTCCGCCGCTTGAGAAGGTGTAGCAGCCCTTATGTCCGCCGCAAAATCCGAAAGCGTAACATCCACCTCATGCCCCACAGCGGAAATAACGGGTATTTTCGATTCATAAATAGCCCGCACCACGATTTCTTCGTTAAACGCCCACAAATCCTCTATGGAGCCGCCGCCGCGACCAACAATCAACACGTCTACGGGATAGTTTTTGTTAAAATACTCTATCCCCCTTGCAATGTTTTCGGCTGCGCCATCCCCCTGCACCAAGGAAGGGTACAAAATAATCTGCGTATTCTTATTGCGTCTTTTGGAAACTCTTAAAATATCCCGTATGACAGCGCCCGTTTTGGAAGTAACCACGCCAATCGTCTTTACGAACTTTGGCAACTTCTTCTTATGCGTCTCGTCAAACAATCCCTCGTCAAAGAGTTTTTTCTTTAATTCCTCAAGTTTGGCGTGAAGCGCTCCCACACCTTCCACTTCCAAATTCTCGACATAAAGCTGATAGACCCCGTCCCTTTCGTAGACGGCAATTCTGCCGATCGCAACAAGCGCCATTCCGTCTTTGGGAGTAAACTTGAGCCTATCCGCAGCAGACTTAAACATAACGCATTTTAAACTCGATACGGCGTCTTTCATTGTAAAATAACAATGCCCCGAAACATACCGTTTAAAATTTGAAATTTCACCACGCACGGCAACATTTCTAAGTACGCCGTCCCGCTCTATCATATTCTTTACATATCTAGTAAGATCGGTCACGCTATGGATGTTCATAAAGCCTCCATATAATAATAAAGAGGGGGCTTGCCCCCTCCCCAAAAACTAATCTGTTTTGATTATCCCGCTTAAAACGCCATTTATAAAGCGAGCCGATTCGTCGGTTCCGAATATCTTCGCAAGTTCCACGGCTTCATTTATGACTATTCCGGGACTTAGTCCTTCTTCTGAGAATTTCAATTCGTACACGGCAAGACGAAGAATAGCGCGATCTACCGCCGCCATTCGCTTCACTTTCCAACCGGACGAGAATTTTGCAAGTAATTCGTCAATTTCGGTCAAATGAAACTTCGTTCCCTCAATAAGCGAGAGAGAATACTCCCTACTCTTTGCCGAGAGCTTTTCCCGCTCCGATTCTACAGTCAAGAACATATCGTCAAGAGTCGACTCTGAGTTTAGATCCATCGCAAAAAGGGTCTGTACGGCCGCTTCTCTTGATTCCCTCCTACTCATCGTCTCACCTCAATGTCCATTAAACCGACTTTTGAAAAAATACTCTATCTTACCCAGAACATCTTCGCCTTTATCAAGCTGCTTTCCTATCTGCAATCCCAAAACTGCGCACAGCGCCATAAACAATGCGCTAAAAAAACCAAAAGTCAAGACGAAAACGCCAAAAATAATCCCTATTAAAAGCCCCAACGACGCTTTTCGATGGTTATTCCATAAATTTTTAAGTTCAGATTCGATATCTTCCTTCATGGAGTCACCACCTTAGTGTACACGTTTTTGATTTTCGGAGGGCGCATTGGAAAGTTCCCGCACGGATATTTCTATAGGCGTGTTCTCTTCTCCAAGACTCTCTTTGATACGATTTTTTACCGCCTCTTTAACGGTCGACGTAATCTCAGGCACATTAGCCCCCGCCGTCAATATAAGCTCCATATTAAGCGATACAGCCGCCTCGCCCTCTTTTACGGCGCCCTCAACGACCGTATTGGATTCTCTGACTCCGGAAACAGACATAGCCTCCCGATCTACCAAAGACGCAACCGCCTCTTTAGAAATCCGCACTTCTCCGTTTTCGGATTTTATTCGCACACAATCATCCTTAGGCGCTTCCTCAGTCTTCTTTTCGCCCACAAAAAATGCATACAGCAGAAAATACGCACTATAGGCGGCAAAACACAAAAGAACAGTCATCGCAGGGCTTTGACCCATCAAAAACTCTATTTCATTGGCAAGCACAGAGGCCGGAATTGCTTTCGCCACAAAAACAGCCAAAAAAAGCGTAATTAAGAGAATAACACCTGCGTAAACAAAGAGCAGAAAACGATTTATAATCCCCATGCCGCGCCTCTTTTAACGGACGCGAACTTCTTCAACAGGAGGCTCTTCTTCAGGGAATCCCACACCTTGAACATGAACGTTTACTTCTACCACGGTAAGTCCCGTCATGGTTTCAATGGCGCGTTTTACGTTTTCCTGCGCGGCAAGAGCCACGTCCGGAATACGCACGCCGTATTTAACGATAATGTAAAGATCTATAGCGGCTTCTCTTTCGCCAACCTCAACTTTTACGCCCTTAGCGAAATTCTTACGACCCAAAATCTCCGCAATACCGCCGGCAATGCCGCCGCTCATGCCCGAGATGCCGTTCACTTCGGTAGCAGCAAGACCCGCTATAATGCTTACGACTTCGTCGGCAACCCGTACAGCGCCTAACGTCGTATCCTTTTTAGCCACAATAACCTTTTCTTTCTTGTCATCCATTAGAAAATCCTCCTTATATTTTTCAACACAAAAAATCACTAAATTCTTATATCTTTAAAATTCTCTAAAAAAATCTATTTTCCTTCTTAAAAAAATTTTTTTGAAATATCGCCATACATTCCTTATTATCAAATAAGAATCCATAAAAAAAGCCTCCCCAAAAAAGGGAGGCGAATCTTCATTGGTGGCGGCACAGAGATTTGAACTCCGGACACTACGGGTATGAACCGTATGCTCTAGCCAACTGAGCTATGCCGCCGAATATATGGAGCTGATGACCGGGATTGAACCGGTGACCTTATCCTTACCAAGGATACGCTCTACCGACTGAGCTACATCAGCACGCAAACAATTGGTTGCGGGGATAGGACTTGAACCTATGACCTTCGGGTTATGAGCCCGACGAGCTACCAACTGCTCCACCCCGCGATATTAACTTGCACACGCAACCAACGAACTAACTTCGTTATCAAAAAACTCAAGTGAAACCGAAGTTACATCGTCAACCGCTGACAATAAATTATTATAAACGAATAAATCAAATTTGTAAAGTCTTTTTTTCGGATTTCGCAAATTTTTTCGTTTCGTTTCAGGTGTTACTATTCACGGGTAGTAAAAAAAGAAAAATATTGCTCTTCATGGTCAACCCCTCTGCCCTTCGGGCACCTCCCCTTTCAGGGGAGGCTCTCTGATTTCTCATTTTGTGGATATATAATAGAAAAGTCACCTTCACG
>JAGBMX010000063.1 GCA_017634675.1 Selenomonadaceae bacterium
CATTATAAAATCGGCTTTAAGAGTAGGGTGAAGGTCGTTAAAAAAAGTATCGGCTTGATATTCGCCCAAGTTAGCGTCAATACCGCGAATGGCTAAGTTCATTTTCGCCATTTTCCAAGTATCCGCATTTGACTCTTGCCCGTATACGGAAATCGCGCCTCGTTTTCCGCTGTGAGCCGCGATAAATTTTGCGCTCTGTACGAACATTCCGCCCGAGCCGCAACAAGGGTCTAATAGGGTTATAAAAATGATACAATCACACGATGTCGTTAGAGTCTTTGATTTCAAAGGCTTTAGCGATTTTACATTTCTCGCAATCCACTTTTATTTTACAATTTTCGGGCGGATTTATCAAATTTTGTCGTTGAAAAATTTTAGGGGGGTTGCATTGTGAAAAATGACCGTTTGTACTGTATAAGTTACAAAAAGTTATCCGTTTGCAGGGTTCTTCAAAATATCGTAAAAGAAATAAAAGCGGACACACTTCAAAATACGCTGAAATGATATAAAACAAGCTCAGTTTATGATGAGATTGTTAAGCTTGGTAGTGTTATAACTTCATTGCATCCACTTTTAAAATAATCACAATAATCTTTATAAATCATCTTCAATGCCAGCCTATGGTCATATTCGTCTTGGTAATCGTAACCTTGAGTTGTATGAATAGTTCTACGATGAGTATCAGCTTTTACTTTTTGAATGTACAGTTCGTATTCTTTCATATTTTTTTGGAGATAAATTTCAAAATCTTCCTTTTCATGTTCATCATCAAAAAATAAAATTTCTTTAGTATATTCTTGATTCGCCAAATAACCTCTTGGATTTTCGTCATGAATGAAAAATTCATACAAGGCAAACTTAACCCAGTTTTTACATAAATAGTAATAAAAGACCTGTTTGTTTTTTAGTTCAAACGAACCAACTGCCGGTTGTACCGTCATATAGCGACCACCGTCTAAAAAAACACCATCCGCCTGAAAAAGTATTGTTTGATGATACCACAAAGAGATAATATATCCAGACGCATGCTTGTCCATTTGGCTTAAAGTATAAGTTGCGGTTATGTCACCCTCAAAGCGTTCTGTTTTTATAGTGTATTCCGGAGAATACTTGTAATATCTCAGCGTTCCCGTTTCGGTAGATACATCATCAATCCAATTCTTTTTTTGTTTCAAAAACATTTTCATTTTTTGTAATGGCGAATCAAGCAAATGAAAACGTTTTTGCCACAACATCTCAACATGAATTAAATCTGCCGATTTATCTATTGCAGTATTGGAATCTTGAACTCTGGTGTAAATGTGATAAGGAATCACCGCTTTGTATTTTTCCGTAAGGTAGTAAGGCACATACTCATTGTCATTAACGCAAATTATATCTAACAAAACATCGTCCACCATTATGGAGCGTACTTCAACTGACGGTCTGAAATCACCTGCAAATTTTTTACTTCTCAAAAAATCAGTCAAGTTTTGAGTAGTCTTTCTGTTCTGGTCGTCTTCTACGCCACAGAGTTCAAAGTTGTCTGTCACTCCTATTATTATGTAAGCATCGCGGTTTTCAAGATTGTTAGCCATGCAAATAATGTCATGCAGCATATCGCTGGATTTTTCCTTCGAGTACCATTCCTGCTTAAAATCCCAGTATGCTCCTTCGCGATAGCTGTTAATCATGTCTATAATTTCTGTCGTCAAAGTTTCGTTATCAATCAATTTTGTTCACCTCAAAAATTTTTATCTTTGAAAACATCTTCGTATGTAAAATGTTCCACCCCATTGTCAATATTAGCAATATCATCTATATTTATTTTCGTGCCGTCTCGCATTACCAAAATTTTCTGAACATCGTCAATTCGTCTGACCTCTCCCTTAATGGTGATATAAGCTCCGCCCGATTTTTTCTCGTCTTTTACAAAATATGTAATAGCCGTTTCTCCATTTAAATTTTGTAACTTTCGGTTGAGTTCTTTCGCATCCTCCTCGGAAAGCTCTATTTTTTCTTCGGTAAGTCTTGAAGTTTCATCCGTGGCTTCTTCATAACCTGTTAGAGCCGCAAAAGGAGAAAATTGCGCCGCTCTCTGCACCAATGATAAAGGCGTGTGGCGTTTTGAGATATGATGCGGAAGGTTTATAATGTCTTTATATCGACTTATATCCTCGTTCACGCTCTATGCCCTCCGACTTGCTTATTGCGCTCTATTGTCATTGCTCCCTCTTGTAAATTTGCGGCTTTTAAAATCGCATTTTTACCGAACTTATCCTTTAAATCAATTAGAGCGTGTTGAAGTGACTTTTCTTTTTCGTTGCTTGAATTATTGGCTGACTTATCGGCGAAAAGGTCTATTTCTTCAAATTTTAAATTTTTTCCATTCTCTCCAATTACTCTGTTTGCCGTGACGGTTATTCTACGAACTAATAGCGCGGGATTTGCAATGCGGTCGTAGAGTTCTATTATGGCGTTTAGAATATCCTTTGAAGAAGATGTGTATTTATTAAGGTTTATAGAGCCGTGAGTTGGTTTTGGAACTGTTCGCCCGTAATGGTCAGTATGGACTTCTCCCTTATAACTTTTCATATTTTCTATATCATAACCGATATTCAAAACCATTTGATCTGTTACCAAACCTTTTGCAACAAGGTCAAGAACGAGTAAATCAGTCATTTCCCATACGATGAGCCTCGCTTTTTCGTGTGAATACGGCTCTTGTAAAACTTGCCCCGAACTTAGGCTATGATTTGTAGGTTTATACGCTTTTATTGCTTCTATTGTGCAGGGTTCATATCCCCAAGCGTGGTCAATTAAAAATTCGGCGTTAATACCAAAGAGTTTATACAAAAGTTCCTCGTAATCTATGGAACACCTTGCAATATCTCCCATTGTATATATGCCGTGAGTCTTTAGTTTATTGGCGTAACCTTTGCCAACCCTCCAAAAATCCGTAAGCGGCGTATGCGCCCACAATTTTTTTCTGTAACTCATCTCGTCAAGCTCTGCAATACGAACCCCGTCTTTATCGGCGGTCATTTTCTTTGCCACAATATCCATAGCGATTTTCGCAAGATAAAGGTTAGTCCCGATTCCAGCCGTCGCTGTTATTCCAGTTTCTTTTAAAACTTCCCTTACCAATTTTAGCGTTAGCTCATGCGCTGTCATATCATAAGTTTGAAGATAATTCGTTATGTCGATAAAAACCTCGTCCACCGAATAAATATGAATGTCCTCTGGCGCAATATATCGAAGATAAATACTGTAAATCTTCGTACTATACTTCATATAGAGAGCCATACGAGGTTTTGCAACGATATAATCAACGGCAAAATGGGGATTTTTATTCAATTCGTTTAAATCGTAGGATTTACCTTTCGTCGGCTTTCTCGCCTTGTTAGCGGCTTTTATTTTTTGCTCGACTTCAAAGAGCCTCGCTCTGCCCGGTACGCCGTAAATCTTAATAGCGGGGGTAGCTGCAAGGCATATTGTTTTTGAAGTTCTGCTCTCGTCCGCTACAACGAGATTTGTTGTAAAAGGGTCAAGACCACGCTCTATACATTCTACAGAAGCGTAGAATGATTTTAGGTCGATTGCTACGTAGTGTTTCATAATTTTATTTTTGAAATATTTATTCTAGTGTACTATGAGATTTCCTATTATCGTTTCTATAAGTGGGTCACATTTTTTTTCGTTGGTATTATTGGATTTCAAGAACTCAAAAAAAGAATGTATACAAAACCGATACCAAAATGCATACCAAGATAGCTCTGGATGATAAAGAAATTTGTGTTTTGAAATAATATTTTTAGACTGGTATAAAAAAAATTCATCAGATTTAACTTCAAAATTTTCAGCATTGTTTATTTCAAATGAAATGGATATTTCATCAGCATTTGTCACAACACACCGAGCAGATGAAAAATTATTTGTAACAAAGATTAAGTAGTTTCTTTTTTTAAAAATATTTTCTGATTTATCTCCAAATCTATGTACTATTTCTTTACATACATCATTCAAGTGTTTAAGAAATAATTTATTGTTGGATATATTGATTATACTCTCATCTTCAATAGAAAAAAATTTCATACCGTGCTCTTCTTTTTCTGCACGATAGTTGTATGGTATTTTCCACGGACGTGAAAAATTATTAACTCCTCGATTATTTAATTCATTTAACAAATCGATTAAATCGTTATTGCAATATTGTATAATTTCAGATGCTTTATCACAGTTTAGTTTGTTATATGGGCAATGAAGAGTTACAATTTCTCCGTTTTTTGCACGATGCATATTTTTCGAATATTGGCTATCTATTATTTTATACACTAATTCAACTAATACAATACTTGGCATCAGAGCGTACATATGCCTCATGTTATCTGAAAAAATTTCTATCCAATTCCTTAATACATGATTTAAACAATCAATCACATTTACATTTTTTGACTGTATTTCATATAAATTTTGATTAGATTTTCTATCAAATCGCCTTACATATTCATCGGTATTCTGCTTAATCTCAAAAATTCCTATTGTTTCTTCGTTATGACCTTCTCGCGGCATATACGATAATCCAAAATGCCAAATTTCAGGAAACATAAACGATTTTAAGAACCATAACTCATTATCCATTATATGATTTAAGTAATTGACGGCATTTGTCACATGGTTGGGAATTTCAACTGAATATGGGACAAGAATTTTAATGTTTTCTGGATCATGTTTAATATTGCACATTTTTTCATTATACTCCTGTACCGTAATAATCCATTTTGACACATCTGTTATTTTTTCAGTGTCATCAAAGTATAGTGTTTTTTTTCTTTGTTTATCGGATAATCTTAGCGAAACGCAATATTCTTTAGTTATTGGTAATGCATAAACAAATTCATTTTTAATATCAACCATAATTAAGTAAACTAAATCGCGGGTAAAGTCTCCTAAAACGGAAAATAAAGACTTTGTGTCGCAAGAATATTTATATTTATGTAAATTGTTATTGTTTTTTCCCCTATTATTAACATAATTGGAGGGTAATGTTTTTACTTGCACCGCTATTCGAAATTTAGGAACATACATACCGTTTTCGTTACAACATACAGATATGTCGCCATCAAAATTAGGATTTTTATCTCCTATGGTTATATTAGGCATTGCTTCGCGTGAATTTAATATAAGACGTTCAAAAATATTTATGCTAATTCTTTCTTTGAATGCATTTTCGTCATAAACACCTAAATTTGAGGTCATATATATCTCCAATTCAATATCAGGTTTATTTTACTAAAAAATAAATTAATTATGAACAAATCGCTATATCAGAGGAATGCTTTATTTAAATCATCCCTCTAATATAGCTTTGCAAGTATTAACAACAAAATAACAAAATTAATACACGCAATTAGCCACAAAATAGTCAAAGGTCATTGTCTCATTAATGGCGGTTTCTGGGATAAACAAATACTTCCAAGGCTTGCTACCCGCTAATGTTGCCCATTCACTCACTATTTTACAATATGCTTTGCCTCTTTTTTTCTTCTCTATAACTTGCGGGTCGTTTAGTTTATCCAGCCCTTTGACCTCTACCAAAAATCTGTTGTCTTCGGTCTCAACGACAAAATCGGGATAATAATTGTGATATTCGCCTTTAAATTCATACTTTAAATCAAATTCGTCTTGTTTGGGACGCAACCATTTTAGCGTAGAACTGCTCTTTTTATCTATGATACGGGCAAATATCAATTCAGGGCGGCTGTCAAATTTTGCCGTGTCAAAAACGCCTTTTTCAATCCCTACAAACAATACCTTTCTTATATCGGATTTAAAACTTCCGTAAAGATCCGCTTCTTCTTCAAATTTATAATCTTGACTGTAATTCGCCCGTTTTTCGTCTAATACCAGTTCTTTGTAAAGTCCCTCTTTTATCGTCATATTTTTCGCCATTTGCGCATAAATTTTATCTACAATATCCTTTTGATAGAGTAAAAAAATATTTTTTACGCCATCGTTTCCGTATTGTTTCTCATAGTGTTCATAAACCTCGTCAACCAATTTCCAAAGCAGGTCGCTATACTTTGAATAATCAACATAGGGTTTTCTGCTAATTAAACGAACTATAAATCTTTTTGGCTCTTCAGACGGCTCAAAATTTCCGACACCCGGCAATGCAAAACTATCGCGAGCATCTTGTAAACTCTGCAAATACGCTTTTGTGTTTGCGGGTTTATGCAAAAACTCCGATAAATCCAAAGAAAAATCTTCAAAATCGTATAGAGGAGGCGATATTTGAGTCATACCAATTCGAGGGATGGGTATATACTTATTTACAACCTCATTCTTTATTTTTTTGACCTGCGCTCCTATGTATTTATCAAAGTCATATATACAAATCCCCTTCAATCCCAACAAACGCAAGCACTCATTTTCGTTTGCCTACAAACTTGCCTACAAACTTGCCTACAAAATTTTCTCGAAAATCTCTACGGTGTTTCTTTGCATTTCTTCCGTGTCGTGGGTGTAGAGATTTTGCGTTATTGTCGCGTCTGTATGCCCTAATCGCGACGCTACGTCTTTCGGAATCGCTCCGTTTTCGATTAACTTTGTGGCGTGGGTATGGCGTAGGCTGTGAAAATTTACCCCGTGCGTCCTTAAAGCAGATGCAATACTGGAACGGCAAATTGCTTTTCCGTTTTCGTCGGTACAGATTAGCGGGCGGCGAATAAATTCTTTCGGCGGGTCTTGATTTTTGCTTATTTGCCATAATCCACCGTCGGCGGCTTCGTATGCGTGAAAATATCCTGCGCCGGTTTTAAGTTCGTTTTGCGCTTGCTCTTTCTTCCACTTTTCAAGCAAGGATAGAAGTTGAGAATCCATCAAAATTTCTCGCTTGCTTGTTTTGGTTTTAGGCTCGCCAAAGTATACGCCGTTTTCTGTCGTGCTTAAAAGCTGACGAACAACAAAAATCTTTCGGTTTTTGAAGTCCACAGCGTCCCAACATAAACCTAAAACTTCCCCTAGACGCATACCCGTATGATATGCTATAATAATAGACATATGGTACGAGTGCCCGAAGGGATAATCTGTTAAGAGTTCTTCGAGTTTTTCTTTCCCAATGACTTGCCGCTTGATTATCTCCTTCGGCGCTCTCTTTGGTACTTTTATAAGTCTTGCGGGGTTTGTTTGTAACAGTTCCGAAGGATAAACCGCATAATCTAAAGCGTTTTTTAGCGTCGTAAGAACGGCGGCTAAGGTGTTATGAGAATAGCCTTTGTCGGTAAGCGTGGAAATGGTTTTGTCAACGTCGCGTGGGCGAAGTTTTTGAAGTTTTATTTCGCCAATGTATGGAAGAAGAATGTTTATTCGTTGGCATATTGCTAAATACGATGTCGGTCTTACTTCCTTTTCCTTCACCGTCAACCAGTTGTTAAGATATTCTTTACAACTGGTTTTTTCACTCACTATCCCAATATTACCTTTTTTATATGAAGCGTAGGCGACAGTTCCGGCGTCTAACGCTTCTTTTTTTGTCTTAAAACCTCCCTTTTCAACGATTTTCCTTTTGCCTTCTAAAGTTTCACCGTCAAAATTGTAATACCAACTATTGCCGCGTTTGCGTGTACGTAATGTTGCCATAATTATAACTCCTTCCACGAAAAAATTGTTTGCAGACAAGCCGCGAAGGTGTTATAATGGGGGTGTCGAAAACAACGTTTTCCCCTTGTGGGGAAGATTTCTATATACTCACCTCCTTTTATACTCAATATATAGCTTTTGGCGGGGAAAAGTCCTTCGTGTAATGCGAGGGGCTTTTCTTTTTTTCTGTAATTCAATCTTTCAATTTAGGGAATTTTTTATTGTTGCCCCGTTCTCGCTCGTATATCCCGTAGAGAGATCTTATTTCAAGAATCAACTGATTTTGTATCGGCTCTAAAACAGGAATAGGTATGCAACAATGATTGTAATTGTTTACTCCATCTTCAATTTTCCTGCAAAAATTGACTAACGCCATAAGACTGCGAGGGATATTTTTGTCGTGGCTAAGTTCCATTAAACTGAGAATATATTCGCTTTTTATATCCGGCATATAAAAAGGCTCTGTATAAAAAGCTACATCCACGCCTTTCGTTTTTATGCGCTCATAATTTTTCAAATAAGCCTCAATACTACTTAACTGTTCAATCATAAAAAGAACAAGCGTCAAAAACTTTTCCTTTTCGTTGCGGCGCAGCCTACTTTCCGCGAGACGGTAAGCGCAGTATGCGCCACTCATCGCGCCTAGTCCCGTGGTGATAATGTGTAAAATGTGTTCTTCCATTTCAGCCCTCCATTTGCATAAAATAAACGACGATAAACGCGCCGACAAAAGCGGCTAAAAATTCTAAAGCAAGCATAATGTTTCACTCCTTTCTGATTTTATCAATTTCTCCCACTTGGGAAAAATTGTTTTTTACCATTTTGCCAACGTTGGCAAAACATTCTATAAATATTTTTCCGTTTTCAGGATTTTATCCCTGATTTCTGTTA
This sequence comes from Selenomonadaceae bacterium, assembly GCA_017634675.1. GTDB lineage: Bacteria > Bacillota > Negativicutes > Selenomonadales > Selenomonadaceae > RGIG9201. The sequence goes on from JAGBMX010000063.1 coordinate 8,512, forward strand.
TAATTAAATCAAGGGGGTGTTTATATGCAAAAAGCAAGCAATATCGCTAAATGGTTTTTGGCGCAAGAGCCTATGACGCATAAAAAACTTCAAAAATTATGTTACTATGCGCAGGCTTGGCATTGCGCTTTGTACGGTAAACCGCTTTTTGAAGATGAGATACAGGCTTGGGTACACGGTCCCGTTGTCGTATCGCTTTACCCTTTATATGCGGGGTATGGTTGGGAAACTATACCACAAGGCAAACCGATAAAAAGCATTAAAGGCAAAAAAGCCTTAAAAATTCTTGATGCGGTTTATGAAACTTATAAAATGTTAAGCGGCGACCAACTGGAACGATTAACTCATTCAGAAGAGCCGTGGAAAAAGGCAAGAGGAAATTCAAAGCCTTGGGAAAATTGTAATACTGTTATAAGTTTAGAAAGTATGAAGCGTTATTATAAGGAGAAATATGAGCAAGCGCAAGGCGAATAGACAAAATAAATTTGTTTTGCCGTCTACGGGAAATATTCCTCCCGAAAAGTTGCGATTGCCTTATAATGGAAATGTCGTACTTGATGACGGCATAGCATTTTCTTTCGCGTGTTTTGACCGTGGCAATAAATATTTTAATCTCGGCGGTAATTCGGAAGATAAAACCGTAGGCGGTATATGGTTTATTAAATTATTGGATTGTTTAAAAGATGTCGGGACTAAAACCATTCAAGAACTAAAGAAAGCACCGTACCATTTGCACCCTGTAAAATGGGAAAGCGCGAATGTAAAACCTCCGAATAATAGCGAACAATGCCAGTATTGGCAATTTAGACTTAATAAATCCGATGGACGCGTTATAGGCATATTGATAGACCATATTTTTTATGTTGTTTGGTTAGACCCTTACCATAATCTTACCAATAGTGAAGGTTACGGCGGAGTGAAACTTTATAATCCACCTTCATTATAAGCAACTACCGAGAAAATCTCGGCGGTTGCTTTTTTAATTTGCCTATAACTTGCCCAAATATGAAACATTGACGCTAGAATCCGCATAAGAAGCAGGATTTTTAACTTGCCTGTAACTTGTTTTTTTTATTTTTTCGGCAAATTCTTTTTATGCTCTCGCTCTATTTGCTTAATGCTCTTTTGTGGCGTTGGTAAATCTTCCGGCATTGTGCCGCCTAATTCTTTTATCGTTTGTCTTACCTTTGCACCTACTTCATAATGCGCTTTGTTGGCGTTTTCCTTGCCTTTGATATTTTCGCGGCGAAGTTTCGCCTCCGTTTGTGTTGCGCGAAATAAATTAGCCGCCAATTCTTCCGAACCCATATGGTCTAAAATTTGTTGGCTCTTCTTTAATCCTTTTCGGGCGTGTATCGCTTGCGCCGTTAAGCCCCCGTATAATCCCATATATCCGTGATTTTGAAATATTCCAAAGTCGGCGTTGGTCTTTACTCCAGCATTATAAGCGGCGTCCGCTAAAAGTTTGTTATGCTCTTTCACTTGTAGGCGTATTGCCAAACGCTTTTCATCTTCGGATAAGTTTTCATAGTTTTCTATAAGTTCTTGTTGGCGAGTTTTTACGGCAAAATAAGTTTGAGCGAGGGCAACGGCTTTTTTATGCGGGTCGCCGTTCATCGCTATAAGGTAACAAGCATAACGAGAAAGATGATAATTTTCTACCTCTCTTTTAGCGTTGTTCCCTATTTCTAACATATCGTGCAGTTGCACGAAATGTTCTGAAACATTATTGTTACTGGATTGGCAAGATTTAATTGCTTTTTCAATAACTTTTTTGAAAAAACGATATTCATTATAACCCAAAACTTTAAGCAACTCACGCGCCGTCCAGTATTCTTGCCCGTATTCGTTTATATGCTTTATCGACTCGAAAAGAGTTTCGTTTATGTTTTCTATATTATTTTTCATATAATACTCCTTCACTTTAGATGATTATTTCCCCTTCCCCCACTCACGCATAAACTTTTTGAGAGTTTCTTGTGTGTCGAATGGGGAGGTTATCCAGCAGCCCTTTTTCTAAGCTCCATAGAACGGCGATGTTTTTCTAATAAATTATGCTCTTCTTCCGTGAGTTCTTCTTTGTAGGTTTTAGGCTCTTCAACAGCAGGCGCGGGCGTTTGTTTTTCTGCGTCTAATTGCTCCATTTCAGCGGCGACGGCTGAAATCGCTTCTATAATAGCGTCTTTTTGTTCGTCGGTAAGTTTCAGGAAAGCAGAAATAACGGCTTTTTGTTTATCGGAAAGAGTGAATTCTTCGGCAAGCTCCGACAAAATATTCCCGTCCGTTTTAAGGAACATTTCACCAACGCCATTTTTGAGCCACTCATAAGAAATATGAAGTTTTGTAGCCATAAGCTGAAGGAATACATCATTGGGGACTACTCGACCTTGTTCGTATTCGTTAATTGCATTTCGTGTCGACCCTAATATTTCTGCCAATGCATCACGACTTTTATATCCCGCATCTTTGCGGGCTTTTTTTATGCGTTCGTGCAATTCCATAAAATACCTCTCCTTTAATATTTTGATTGTATTTTAACATAAAAAAATAAGTGTGTAAACTAAAAATATTAAAGATATGGTTGACGCACTAAAAAATTTATGCTATTATTAGTGCATAAACGAAAACAAAAACAAATTTTGCAAGGAGGCGAGAAAGTGCAAGAACCAAGAATAGAGAAACTTTATGGAATTTGGCGGTGTATGAAATACCGTTGCAATTCCGAAAGTAAAAATAACCATTATGCGCCATATTATAGAGATAGAGGAATTAGAGTTTGCGAAATATGGAGCAAGGATTTTTTCAAGTTTCAAGAATGGTCACTTGAGAATGGTTACAAAGAAGGTTTAACGATAGACCGCATTGACGGAAATGGAAATTATGAGCCTTCGAATTGTCGTTGGGTAACAATGGCGGAAAATTCGCGAAATAAACAGAAAAACATAAAAATTCAAGAAGAAAATTTTGAAGTAAGGCAACTTCAAAAAAATCCTTCTAACCCGCTAAAATCAGAAATTCCCATCAAATCAAAAGGCGGAAAGTTTTCTATAGTGCTTGCTTCCTTAAATTATTATGAAAAACCACAAATTGTTATCAAAGGGTTACTCTTTAGAGAAGCAAAAGCATTAGCAAAAAAATTAAATGATGAAAACAATACACGATTTTCAGATTATTACTACGATGTAGAGCCAAAACACGGAAAATTTTATTGGTGGGCAAATAAGCAAGCAACGTAATCAATAAACAACGCAAAAACAAAAGCGGTTTGAGCCGCTGGGGTGAAAGCGAGGTGAGATTATGGAAAACACAAATGCGGAGTACAAACTAAACAAAAGCCGGGCTAGAAAGATTTGCGAAGGCTTGATGAAATTACCCGACGAGCAAGCCAGCGCATTTGAGGATGCGATTTTTGGCGCGGCTACGATGAATGACATTATGGCGCGTTTCGGCGTAAGACGTAAACCCGCCGTCGCGGTGTAGAGGGGAGGAATGAGAAGAACGAGCTGAAACGCGCCATAAAGGAGCGTCCGGAAAAGAAGAAGGGGTGGGCATTATAGAGGGAATTAAACCTCTAATGCAGACAGCCGTGAAGTTGTTATTGATTTATTAAGGAGGTATGCAATGAGAAAATTTAGCATAATAAGCGCGGTGATATTTGCCGCTATGGTTAGTTTAGGGTAGGTGAGAAAATGCACTGGATTACTAAAAAGTGCCTTCATTGTGGCAAAGAATTTTCAACACCCTATAAAAAAAGAGAGCAAAAATATTGCTCTTATAGTTGTAGTTCAAAAGCAAATCATATAAAAAAAGCAAACAAAGGGGGATACTCTAAAATGCGTTTATTGCGGCAAAGAATTTGTCGTATTGAATGCGCAAAAAAAACAGCAAATATTGTTCTGTCCACTGTAGGAATAAAGCTTATTATGAACAGGCAAAAGCTAAAGAAAAATGTGTTTGTGAGTGTTGCGGGAAAACATATCAGCGCACTCAAGCGTGGCAGTCTCATAATCGTTGCCCTAGTTGTGGCGGCATTACAGAAAAGTATCAAAGCAAATTTAGCGAGGCGATATATAAAAACTCGCCAAAGCCTAAACTAAAACCAACGAAATTTGAGCCAATAATACAATGTGCAAACACAGTTGATGAGTTTTCTCGTCAATTCATCAATAAGGTGGTGAAAATATGATAGACGAGGCTATTCAAAAAATGTTTACAAAAGCGCTTGAAGCAAGAATTTTGCCCAAACTTGACGCGATTGAACGGGAAATCCGAGCGTTGAAGGAAAGTAAAAAAGAAAAAGTTTTTGAAGAAAAAATGTGCTTTTTATTGCCAGAAGAAGCGGAAGAGCGGCTAAAAATGTCGCGCCCGACGCTTAATAAGCTGCTTAAAAGCGGCAAATTGAAAACGCAAATATCCCCAGGCGGAAGGGTAAAGATTTTAGAATCCAGCCTTAACGAGTACATAAGAGCGGAGGCGGGAGCGTAAATGATAAAGCGTATAAAGCTAAGTGAGGGAGAGAAAAAATGACAAAACTTGAATGGAAAATCGCCAAAGCGCAAATGAAAATGCGACAAAAGCGCGATGCGGTTTTAAAAGAACGCATAAAAAAAGCCGCCGTTATAGGCGGGGTAGTATTAGCGGCTGTTATATCCATAGGAGCGAATAACGAGCCTGAGCAAGCGCAAAATGAGAAAGTCTACGTCGTAAAAGGCGGCGATACGTTATGGAACATCACCGCCGAGCATTTGAAGGAAGAAGGGAGTAACAAATATATTTTGCAAGAAATGTACGATATATGCGAGAAAAACCCCGAAATAAAGAGCGGGCGCATATATCCGGGGCAAAAGATAATTTTGCAAAAATAATAGCCTTGCGGCGTGGCATATCCGCAAGGCTGAAAGAAGAAATTCGTAGTGCTATTATAGCACGATTTTGAGGAGTGAGCAAGATGTGGCAAACAATAAAAAACAAAAGATTATGGGAGGATATAGTCAATCGCCGCTTGGCAGACAAGATAGAGTTTCGCCAAAAATGGGTGGACGAATTGAAGGCATTAGAGCCAAACAAAAGCCTTGAAGAACTCAAGGGAACGAAGTATTTCTTCGATGTTTCCGCTATTGAATTATGTGACGCGGAGATAAGGGATTTAAGGAAAAAATACGAAATGGTGGGCTAGATATAAACAAAAAGCTCTCGCTTGGCAACTTTGCGAGAGCTTCAAAAGAAAGATGCAACATATTCAACTTATATTTTAACATATTTGAAAGGAAGAGGCAATATGGCAACAAAGAAAAAAACGGAAGATACGAATATTATCATTCCACCTTTGACAATCAAGGAGTTTGACTTACACATCATCGGAACTTCTCCGCTTATTTCTCATAAATGGAGCGAGAAAGCAAAGAAAATGATGCTTGATAAAACGATGAAAAAAGCGACGGCGGGTAAAGACGCAAAGCGTCCTTGTCTTGAATATGCAAATACGCTTTACTGGTTATCCGAAAAGCCGGATTTAGAAAGTATGAGCGACGAAGAAATAATGGAATCCGTGAGCAACGGACGTTTCGGTTTTCCGACGTTAGCGTTTAAAGCGTCAGCAATAGCGGGAGCATATAGAAGCAACATTTTAGACAAAATGACGACCGCTCGCGGCGCGTTTCATATTGACGGCGAACTTGCGGAAATAATAGGCAAGCCGGAGATAATGGAAAGCAACGTGAAAATCGGTATGGGCGGCGCAGAAATGCGGTATAGAGCGATTTTCCCCGAATGGGAAGCAACACTACATATAAAGTTCAATGAAAAAGCGATGAGCTTGGAACAGATTGTGAATTTGTTCAATGTTGGCGGTTTTGCTTGCGGCGTAGGCGATTGGAGACCCGAAAAAGACGGTTCCCACGGAATGTATAAAGTTTGCTAAGGCAAGGCAGGCGCGGCTAGTCGGGGTATATTGGGGTATGGCAGGCAAGGCGTGTCTCGGCGTGGCAAGGTGCGGCGAGGTATGGCGCGTCGTGGTTAGGCGGGAATGGTACGGCGGGGCTAGGCGGGGATTGGTCAGGCACTGCCCGGTGTGGTATGGCAAGGCGAGGTAAGGCAGGCTTGGCAAGGTAAGGTATGTTACGGCACGGCGGGACGAGGCAGGGCAAGGCAAGGAAATATAAATTCAAAGGAGGAAGGTTTATGGTGTATAAATGGAAATACAATATTTCCGTCGAAGCTGAAACGGCGGGAAAAGAACTTGAACGAATGGAAAACAAGCACGGCAAAGTTACGCCGCAGATTATTCTTGACGAATCGAGGGCGGATAACGCTCCATTACATAGGTTATTTGAATGGGACGATACAAAAGCCGCCGAAAAATACCGCTTAACGCAAGCGCAAAATATTATCCACAATTTAACGATAACCGTGGATAATCCCAAAACAGAAAGGCAAACAACGGTAAGGGCATACGTCAAATTGCAAGACGAAGTCTATAATTACATATCCGTGACTAAAGCCGTGACAGAGCAAGACACATATCAGGCGATACTCAACGAAGCTCTTGAAGAAATAAAGCGTTTTCAGCGCAAATATAGCGGATTGGTAGAATTTGCCGATATTTGCAAACAGGTAAAAATAGTCTTAGACAAGATAGATAAAGAGAACGAACTTGAAAGGGTGGCAGTATGAAAATCTTAAACTTAACACTTGAAAACTTCCGGGGAATAAAAAATCTTACCGTAAAATTCGGCGACTATACCGATATTTACGGCGCAAACGGCGTAGGAAAGACCACTGTCGCAAACGCTATATGTTGGTTGCTCATCGACAGACCCGCGACGGAAGAAAAAGAATTTAACCCTAAGACCATAGGATTAAGCGAGGCGCACCATATCGCAGAAATGAAGGTAAAAACCGACGAAGGCGAGGAAATCGCCTTCAAAAAAGATTTTTACGAGAAATACACAAAGAAGAAAGGCGCGGCGGTTGCGGAATACACGGGCAACGTCACGGATTATTATATCGACGGCGTGAAATTCAAACAGAAAGATTATAACGCGACTATGGAAAGAGCTTTGGGACTTCCGCTTGACAAGGCGAAAATGCTAATCGTTCTTTCGTATTTTGCCGACACGATGAAAACAGAGGAAAAGCGAAAAATCCTCTTTGAACTTGCGGAAGATTTTACCGACGAGGACGTTTTCAAGGCGGATAAAAAACTCGCCGAATTGAAAGATTATTTAAAAATCCCCGGCGCAGATGAAAAGCTCTACACAATAGAGCAATGGAAATCTATCGCGAGCGAGGAACGCAAAAAACTTAATAAGGATTTGGAGCTTATACCGACGCGAATCGACGAGGTAAATAAAACCTTGCCGGAAGAAAAGGCGGATGCCGCCGCGCTGAAAGACGAATTAAAGAAATACGAGACCGAAAAGGAAAGTCTTTTGGAAGAAAAGCGGGATTTAGGCAAGGACGACGCCAGCAAAGCCGCCGTAGCGGATTTAAAGGTGGAAATCGCAAGCGCGAAAGCCGAATATGTGAACAAAACGGCGGACGCGAGGAAAGAAAAGCAAGATAAAATTTCCGCGCTGTCGGACGAACTTCAAAACATAAGCGCAAAGATACGAGAGATAGACGGGCAAATACCGAATATTGAGGGGCAAATATTATTATTTTCTCATAAACACAAAAGCCTTTTAGGCGAATACGCAAAGTTAAACGTGAAAACTTTTGACAAAAACGCGGAAATCTGCCCCACTTGCGGGCAGAAATTGCCGGAAGAGCGCATCGAGGAATTGAGGGTGGAATTTAACCGCAAGAAATCCGAAAGGTTGGCGGAGATAAAAAGCGAGGGTCAAGCGTGCGGCAAAGACGCCATAAACGCGCTTGAAGAAAAATTAAAAACCCTCAAAGCGGATTTCCAAAAATTCAATGAACAACACATCGAGGTCTACAACAAACGAAAAGAAGTAGAAGGTGAATTAAAGGCAATACCCGCCTTTGAAGATACCGAAGGATACAAGGAACTTCAAGCGCGTATGCAAACACTTTTGAATGCGCCGAAAGAGAGCAAAGCGGAAGAAATCGACAATAAACTTTCGGAAATTCAAGAAAAAATTGAAAACGTAAATTCTTCCATTGCTAAAGTAGCCGCGGCTAAAGAGAGCGAAAAGCGAATTGAGGAACTTCAAAAGGAACTCAAAGACACTTCCGCAAGACTTGAATACTTAGAGCGTGGAATCTATCTAAGCGAAGCCTTCACCCGCCTAAAGGCGAAAATGGTGACGGAAAGCGTAAATAAGCATTTCTCCATAACAAGGTTTATACTTTTCCGCGATCAGATAAACGGCGGATTAAAGGAAGTATGCGAGCCGACGGGGCAAAACAAAGCGGGCGAATGGGTAGAATACCGCAGTTTAAACTTTGCCGCAAAGGTGAACACTCAGCTTGACATAGTAAACACCTTAAACAAGCATTACGGCGTAAATTTGCCCGTAATCATAGATCAAGCCGAGAGCGTGACAGAGCCGATGAAGATAAACGAGCAAACAATAAGGCTGATTGTTTCGCCTAAAGATCATATGTTAAGAAGTGAAGTATTTTAAGAGGAGGAAAACAAAATGGCAAACATAGCAAAAGTAGAGGCGGGACGCAAGAAACTTGCGGAATGGGTGAATACGGATAAGGTGAAGAAACGCTTTTCCGACGTTTTAGGAAAGCACGCCGACGGGTTTATTTCATCTCTTTTGGCGGTATGCAACGAAACGCCGCAACTTTTAGAGATTGACAATCCCACCACGATAATAGCCGCCGCGTTGCAAGCCGCGACGTTGAAACTTCCGATAAATAAGAATTTGGGATTCGCGCATATTGTCCCCTATAAGGGACAAGCGCAGTTTCAAATGGGGTGGAAAGGATACGTCCAGCTTGCGGAGCGCACGGGGCAGTATAAGACCATAAACGCGGGCGTTGTATATGAAGGGCAGATTGAAGAAATCGACTTCATAACGGGAAAAATTGTCAAAGGCAAGAAGACAAGCAATAAAGTTATCGGTTACGTCGCTTATATCGAAATGGTGAACGGTTTTTCCAAAACTCTTTATATGACAAAGGAAGAGATGGAAGAACACGCGACAAAATATTCTCAAAGCTATAATTACGACAAAAACAGAGGCGGCAAAGCCTCGCCGTGGAGCACGAATTTCGACGCTATGGCGACAAAGACCGTGTTAAAACTCTTAATAGGCAAATACGGAATTATGTCGGTGGATATGGAGAGCGCGAATCTTGCCGCCGCTATGAAAGCGGACGGGGGCGCGATAGACGCCGACGGGAATATTGATTATGTGGATAATAAGACCATCGACGTTGTGGCGGAAGAAGTCGCGACAAACACGGGGAAAGAAAAGTTTGAAGAAGCTCCGGCGAATGTCGACACGGAAACGGGGGAAATCTTGGACGCGCCGGAAATACCCGTCGAAGATGAGCCGTTTTGATTAAGATAAAAACTATCGCGTCGGGGAGCAAGGGGAACGCCCACATTATCGAGAGCGAAAATAACACCATTCTCCTCGATGCGGGAGTTGCTTTTAGAGAGATACAATACGCGGCGGGATTTAACACCGCAAAGATTGACGCTTGTTTTGTTACGCATAGGCACGGAGATCATTCAAACGCCACGCCTATGCTTATAAAGCGCGGTATAAAGGTTTACGCGCCGAAAGATACGGCGGATAAATTTAATGGCGTTATAGCGTTAAAAGCAAAGGAAAATCTTACTATAGGAGATTTTAAGATAACGCCTTTTGAAGTGCCGCACGATGTTCCTTGTTTCGGCTATTTAGTCAAAGCGGGGAATGAAAAATTATTATACATAGTGGACGCGGAATATGTGCCGTACACTTTTAAGGATATAACTCATTTAATGCTAGAGGCTAATCATTCAAGGGATATAGTTATGGATAGAGCCAAGGAAGGCAAACTCTCCCTGAAATTAGCGGAGCGTATTTTAAAAACTCATATAAGCATTGAGGCGGCTATGGAGTTTATAAAAAAGAACGATATGAGCCGCGTTAAAGAAATTCACCTTTTGCACTTGTCAAACGATAACAGCGATGCCGTTCGCTTTAAGCGTAAAGTACAAGAGGAAACGGGCGCGATTGTTTACGCCTAAGAGTCAAGAATGGAGGGCAAAAATGAATAGAGTTATTTTGATGGGGCGTTTGACAAGGGACGCAGAAATGAGAACTACAACGAACGATACCGTAGGGATTATTATGGAAAACAACGGAAAAAAAGCATTTAGCGAGGAAAAAAATCATTGTGAGTTGACGGTGACTATTACGTTGAATGAATATCGTGATTTGCTCAAAGTCAAGGATACTCACGAATACGAAAAAGAAAAAATAAAGGATGCGAAATGGAAAGCAGAGCAGAAAGTGAAAGAACTCACAACAGAAAATGAAAAGTTAAGGCATCAACTTCTTACAAGATTCCACGCGCAAGATGAAAACGCCGAATAAAGACTTATTTGAAGCTGACCTAGCGGCTAGACGGGGAAAGGATGAAGAAAAATGTGGGACTATATCAAGCAGATGAACGCTTTTATTGATTGGAGGATGGAAACACTTTCACCATCGGAGGTAGTTCTTTATTTACGATTATTTCAAATAAACAACGCCAAACATCGTGAAGAATGGTTTTCTACCAATAATCTGGTATTAGCACTAATGACTGGTATGACGGAAAAGGTTTTAATCCGAAGCCGTAATTCCCTTTGTCAAAAAGGACTGATAGAGTTTGTCCCCGGCAAAAAAGGCGAGCCCACAAAATATAAACTTTTACCGCTTTATGAAACGTCACAAGAAAAAATACACTGTAAAAAGTACAGTAAAAGTGACAGTAAAAACGCAGTAAAAGTGACAGTAAAAACGCAGTATAAACGCAGTGAAAGTGACAGTAAAAGTGACAGTAAAAGTGACAGTAAAAGTGACAGTGAAAGTACCTCAAAAGCCCTTGAAAATAGCGGGTTGGAAGCACCCCTAAAAGATAAAGAAAAAGATAAAGAGAAAGTAAAAGGAAAAGGTAAAGATATAAATACCCCCTTACCCCCTAAAGGGGGAGAGGTGGATATTTTCGCAAAAGCCGCAGAGGGTGATGTTGAACTTTTGCAAGCGTTTGACGATTTTGCGGAGTTTCGCAAAAGTATCAAAAAGCCGCTAACTGACAAAGTGAAAGCCTTGTTAGTTAAACGCCTTGGCGAATTAGCGAAAACGACGGCAGAAAAGGTGCAGATTATCGAGCAAAGTATTCTGCACGGGTGGCAGTCGGTGTATCCGTTGAAATCGGAGGAACGCAAAGAACCGCGTAATAATTCGCCTATTGATATAGGCAAGCGCGCTATGGCTATGCTTGACGAATTGAACGCGAAAGAGGAGATGTTGAGCAGTGGATAGCGCAAATAAAGAAATCCTGAAAATTCTCGTGACTTTTCTTCCTGCTTTTCCGCAAAGCAAAATACAGGAAGAAGGGCTTGTATTGTACGCAAAAGCACTTTCACACCTATCGCCGGAGACGGTGAAAGCGGCGATGTTGAAATGCTTGCAAAACAATAAATTTTTCCCTGCTGTTTCGGAAATAATCGAAGAAGCGGGAAATGTCGAGCGATATGTCAACGGGAAAACTCTACCCACAAGCGGCGAAGCGTGGGAGGAAGCGATGCGAGAGGTAAGAACGCATCACCTTTACGCGCCGTGGAAATTATCTTGCCCCGAAATAGAACTTGCAGTAAACCGTTTCGGCAAGGAAGAATTATGCAAGTTGGAAATGGACAACGTAAACACGGCACGCGCGCAGTTTTGCCGATTTTACAACGAGATAATAAGCGAACGGCGCGAAAAGAAGGCGAATGAAACTGTATTTGCGATGCTCTCTCCCGACAACAGGGCGAAACTTATTGCAAAGGTTGAGAGGATAGGTAAAGCATTATGAGAAAAGTGAGGATGATGTTATGCCTCAATGGCTTAGAGTTATGCATAAAGACAATTTAGGATGTTGCTCTACCTGTAAAACCGAAGCAACACTTGAACATACTAAAAAGATGAGTGGTAAATGTCCTAATTGCGGTGAAGAATTAGTATATCCGTGGGCATTAGAAAATTTTTGGGAAACTATGGCACTTGTTCATCGACTCGCTAATATTGACTGCAACGAGTGTATAGTTAGGCAATATGCGCAACCCCGAGAATGGTTCACCCCGCTATGTTCAGAAGGTTGTGCTAAAGCATTGGAAAATGTTTACAACAGTATACTTGATGAATCGGTGGGGTTAATATGACAAACGGTGATACTATCCGAAGCCTTGACAACAAAGGCATTGCAAATTTGATTTTATGTGTCAAATGTTGGGTAAGGCGTCAAGGTTCTTGCGAAAATCATAATACTTGCCCGAAATGGCGCGAATTTGTCGAATGGTTAGGTGAGGAAGTGGAGGTTGTAGAATGTCGTGGTCAAAATCAGAACAAATGATTTGTCTTTGGCTAATGTTTGAAGCAAGAGTCTTTAATAGTGCTAATCCTGAGCAACCATTGAAAATTCCCGAACAAGAGCTTGGAGAATGGAGAAAAGTTATAAACGAGATGGGGGAGAACAGATAATATCAAAAGAAAAACGCATAAAAGAACTTGAGCGGCAACGCAGGCAATATCTGAACGATTATAATCAGTGGGTTTTGTACGCCTTGCGGCGTTTTCCGTGCTGGAGCTTGTGAATCATTCAAGTGCGACAAATGCACGGAGTGGTGGGAGAAAGATTGGAAGCCGAAGAGGAGTGGTGAGTAAATGAGTGAAAAGGCATTACCGATACCTTGCACAAAGGTGTGGGATGAAGAAGATAAAAACGTCAAATATTGGTTTCAGAAAATCAATGAGGAATTGGACGAGTTAAAGGCAGAAGTGCTTTTCGTTGCAACGGTTGACGGCGACATTGATTGTATACCTGAATATTATCCGAGTTTGCGCAAATGTGTGAAGTACAAGGAAGAATATGAAAAAATAGCGGAAGAAGCCGGCGACGCTATAACCGCCATTACCTCTATGCTTGAAGCTATGGGGATTGACGAAAATATGAGGCAAGCGGCGCAAAGGCGTGTTAATGAGAAGAATAAGGAACGGGGGAGATTTTGATGATGAATAAAATGGCAGATGTGGCAAAACTTTTAGGGCAAGAATTAGACGAAGAATTTATCGTAAAAGCCGAAAATGAAAGGGGAAGTTGCAAATGAGTGAAAAAGTTTTGCCTATACCTTGTACGAATGTGGAGGAAAAGACCGTCAAAGACTGGTTCCAAAAAATCAATGAGGAACTGGACGAGTTGAAAGACGCGACTGTGTATAATCTTTATCTTAGCAATGGCGTTGGTTGTGCTAAGGATATATACGCACCAGAAGAAAGATATAAAATCGCCGAAGAAGCCGCCGACACCATAACCGCGATAACCTCAATGCTTGAAGCTATGGGCATTGATGAGGATATGCGGCAGGACGCGCAAAAGCGCGTAAATGAGCGGAACAAAGAGAGAGGGCGGTTTTGATGATGTTTAAAGAAGCCCCACCAACAGAAAAACAATTAAATTTTATAAATGCGTTAGAAGAGTATGGAGCGCCGCCTTTTACTGGGGCAACAAAACAGGAGGCTAGCATACATATCAGCAAATATAAACATTTTGTCGATGAGGCGGCTGATGATGTTCGTTTTGATGACCCGTGGGCGATAACACACGGGTATGATTAAGAGATTGTGGAATAAGGGAGGTTTTGATGATGAATCAAATGGCAGAAGTCGCTAAATTGTTTGGCAAAGAACTTGGAGAAAAGTTTACAATAATTTGCGATGATGATTTAGCTATATGGGACGCGTGCTTTAGCGAGGAGGGGGTTGCTTGTTTTGCCCCGAATAATGGCGCAAAAACAACGCTCCCCGTGACATCAAATGTTTTGAAAAAGCTATTGACTGGCACATATCGCATAAAGAAAACGCCGTGGAAGCCGAAATGTGGAGAAATATATTTTGCTCCTCTCATAGCTAGTAGCAAGAAGTGTGCGAAATTTTATAAAACTGCCACTGATATAGACGATGTGGTGTATCAACACGGCTTAATGTGTAAAACACCGGAACAGGCGGAAGAAATAGCTAAAGCGATGATAAAAGTTGCGCGGAAAATGCAAGGATTTGATGACGAGGAAGGCGAGGAATAAGAATATGAGTCAATACAAAGGAGCAACAAGATGAATGAAAATCTGAAACCGTGTCCATTTTGCGGGGCGAAGTACAGCAGTGAGAAATTCACGGCGGGTACAGTACAACTTATGAGAGGTGAAAAATACTTTTGGGCAATTTGCTTGAACTGCGGTGTGAGGACTGGAGAGTATCTAGGAGATGAGGCAGCAATTGAAGCGTGGAACAGGAGGGCGGAATAAGTAATGACGCTTGAATTTTTCATAGACGGCAAAATTCCCGCCGGAACGCATCAAATGAAAAAGGTAACAGTCGTAAACGGTAAACCTCGCTTTTATGAGCCCGCAAGTCTCAAAGCGGCGCGCGAATATTATATAGCGATGCTAAAACCTCACGCGCCGAAAGAGCCGCTTAAAGGGGCGATACAGTTGCATACTGTTTGGCATTACAAGCCACCTAAAAATCACAAAGGCGAATATTATAAAATAACCGCGCCGGATACGGATAATCTCGTAAAAATGTTAAAGGATTGTATGACAAAATGCAGTTTTTGGAAAGACGACGCGCAAGTAGCCTCTGAAACTATCGAGAAATGCTACGACGAAGATTGTGAAGGGGTATTTATACGCGTTTCAACACTTGAAAATAATCGTGTATAAGCTATGTATGGGATGTGGGAAATATGCAAGCGTGCAGTAAAATCTTATTATTTTGGTTAGCGTTCGCGGCGGCGTTATCGGTGGGGTTTGTCGTAGGGATTATATCGTATTTCCTGATTGAAATTATGCTTTTTTGATACGGAGGTAAACAATGGGCAATTTAACCAAAAAACTTTTCAAGAAAAACTGTATCTTCGTCAAACCTCAAATTGACGCATCGGCTATCCGAAACGATGTATATAAAAAAGTCGTTGAAGAATACAAGCCGATTATCTGCCTTGAAATGGTTTATACTACTCTCGCCTTTCTTCGTTGCGAACGCGGATATGGCAAAAAGCGACTTCAAGAGTTTTTGCGGGATTTCAACGAATTCGCCCACCTTCATTTTCAAGGAAAGACAAGCATTGAAGACATCAAAGAAATGCTATTGTCTGAATGTGACTTCAATCCCGATGAGGAATACATCAGAATAGCCGAAGAAGCGCAGAAAGAGCAAAGGTGATTTTATGGGTTTAGTTCTTCCTATCCTCAGCGAAGAGGAGAAAGAGAAAATGGCATTAGACAATGCTAAAATACGAGAAGAGTTAGAAGCACTGAAAAAAATGAGAAAAGAATTTCCTCATCTTTTTGCAAAGGAGAGCAACTTATGATAAAAGAAAAGCGGAGAAAATCTGCATACCGTTTCATTGATAGAATCCTACGCCACAGAGCAGAAATTCAAATCGCCGTCGATGAAGCGCGGAACACAAACAACCGCGACAACTTTTGCAGAGCCAGTAGCGGGCAAATATCCGACCCCACAGCGGCTAAAGCGTTGCAAAACATTATCGCCGTTCCGTTCGTCACGCTCTCAAACGGATTTCACATCAAAAAACCGGAGAAATGGTTAGAAGCCGTCAACCGGCTTTTTGACGTTCTCTATCCCGACGAAGCGAAAATTATAAATATGCTCTACAACGGTCACAACGCGATTAAAACAAGCCGTATTTGTGGCGTGAGTATGTCAGCACTTTATCATTTGCGGAGTGAGTGCAGGCATATTTTGGCGGAAATTGCTTGTCAGTATGATTTAATATCAGTCGTTGAATAAGGCAGGATAGGATTTTAGTCCTATCTTTTAACTTTTATATCATCCGCGATAACAAATTCCAGGAATTTTTATCTTTTTTTTCCTGCTATAATGGCTATAGTGCAAATGCGTGGGTTTATAAATCCTTCGCGCAGGCGCATATATAATATTTTATTATTATTTTATATAATTTATTATATATTATTATTTTATGTTATATAAGATATAATATTATATTATTTATAATCAAATATCATTGCTAGATACTTCACTTCGTTCGTATCTAGCTTTTTTATTTCTTTTTTTATTTTTATCATTGCATCGTGAAAGGAGTTGTTTTCTATGTCTGATAAAAATAAGCAAAAAAATAACGATAAAGACGAAAATAACGCCTTTTTCTTTAAAAATTTACGCTCTTGTAAAGATTTTTGGTTCTCTGATGACGGTATTGCTCTTATTGCTGGTTGGACTAGAGAAGGTCATACTGTTGAAGCTATTGCTAATAAAATGGGCATATCTAAACCTACTTTGTATAAGTGGTCAAAAAATAATATTGACATATTTAACGCATTAAAGAAGAATTTACAAGTCTGTAACGAACGAGTTATATCTACTTTATACCAAAAATGCCTTGACGGTGATGTTACGGCTATTAAATATTGGTTAGCTAACAGAGCTGCTAAAGATTGGAGAGATAAACAAGAAATAGCCGTAGAAGGTGATTTACCTGTCATTTTAGTCGATAATGTTAAAAAATGACCTTCTGAGAAGCTCTGTATTGCATTTCAAAAAGGTTACACGATAGATTGTACCTGTAAAAAATAGCCTTCTCTATGAGCCTTATTTTTATAAGACCTTGCGAACACTATTCTAAAAGCTATTCCAAATACCGTTTTGTAAGCAAATGTGTAGGCAATTACCTTATAATCCTTGATAATACTGGTTATGTTTGTATCAATTCAATATATATCATTAGTATATTATTATAATGTTATATACCATATGTGTATGGTATACGAAATGGTATAGTGATATGTTGCTGATTATATTGTTAGTTGTATATGTACTTATACTGATGTGGTGGGTTATGTGGTGGGAGTTTGGAGTAGGGTGCTTGAGTAGGTATTAGCAATTTATGGGTTTTGCCAATATCTACCCCCCCTACCCCTTCCAATTTCTAGTCCTTATGCTATATACAACACTCACAAAATACACACACATACACACACATATATATACATATACTTATACTATATATTATATATTTATAGGAAGGAGGTTATCAAATGGGGAAAGACAAAGAAGAATTAACATTGCAGGATATAATCGGCGAAGGGTATAGCGAGTTTTGGAACAGTCAGAAAAGATATGTTGTTGTTAAGGGAAGCCGAGCGAGTAAGAAGAGTACAACAGCGGCTTTGAAGATAATCGTCAGAATGATGCAGTACCCTTTGGCGAATACGCTTGTAGTGAGAAATACGGCGGAAAGTTTAAAAGACAGTTGTTATGCGCAGTTGTTGTGGGCGATAGAGCGGTTGAAGGTTGGCAAGTATTGGAACGCTACGAAAAATCCGCTTGAAATTGTGTATAAACCAACCGGGCAAAAGATAATGTTTCGCGGGCTTAATGACCCTTTGAAGATAACCTCTATTACGGTGAAGTACGGATATTTGTGTTGGGGTTGGCTTGAGGAGGCTTTTGAGGTAGATGAAGAGGCTTTTAAAAAGTTAAACGAAAGTTTACGTGGTAAAATGCCTGACAATTATTATATTCAATGGATTATCACATTGAATCCGTGGGATAGTTCGTGCTGGATAAAGCATAGGTTTTTTGATACACCGCACGACAATGTATTGGCGATGACAACGACATATAAGTGTAATGAATGGTTGTCCGAAGCTGATAAAGAGATGTTTGAAGAAATGCGCGAGTTCGACCCGGAGCGTTATAAAGTGGCGGGGCTGGGTGAATGGGGTTTGGCAGACGGGCAATTCTTCACTCAATGGAGCAATGCAAAACACGTTATAGAGCCTTTTAAGATACCTAGGGATTGGGTAAAAATAAGGGTGATGGATTGGGGGAGCGCAAGACCTTACGCGGTGTTGTGGTTCGCTATTGACTATGACGGCAACGCTTATTGTTATAGAGAGTTGTATGGTTGGGGCGGAAAGCCGAATGTAGGGACTGGAGAGACGGCAAAAGAAGTCGCGGAAAAGATAGCAGAAGTTGAGAGCAGGAAAGAAAATGTGTATGGCGCGATTCTAGATAATGCGTGTTGGGCGGCGACGGGCGTGACGGGACCTACTATAGCCGAAGAGTTGAATGAAACTTTGTATAAGCATAAACTTCCAACTTTCAACAAGAGCAGTAAGGGAAGGATAGAGGGCGCGAACGCGATAAAACAACGGCTTATTGGGAATGAGCAAAAAGACGGGAGTTATAAACCGGCGATATATTTTTTCAACACTTGCGTGAACAGCATACGGACAATACCGATGCTCTCGCACGATAAAAGCAAGCCTGAAACTTATGATACGAGGGGTGAAGACCATTGCACGGATGCCGTAGCGTATTTTTGTTTATCGCGTCCGTGGACGCCCGTGAAGTTGAGGAAAAAGAAAACCATACACGACGCTTACGCTTCATCAAGCAGTAGAGGGAACCGGAGCGCGTGGACTTATTAAGGAGCAAATATTATGAAAGATATGCCCGACAATGTTTTAGTTTATGCCGCAAGGTATAAAATCTTGGAAACAGACGAGCCGATTATAGTTGGTGGTAAACAATGTGGTGGTGAGTGTGATTATAACAAATGTGAAATCACATTAAGCAAAAAAGAAATATCAGGTGGCAGAGTGCCACTTGTGTTAATGCACGAAGTCACACACGCTATGCTTTTTGAAAATGGGCTTACCGAAGAAACGGACAATGAAGAAACCGTTGAAAAAATTGCAAAAGGAATAATTGACCTTATAGGGCATAATCCTCAACTTGTACGATATATTCAGTTATCTTAATTGGATAAACTAAGATATCAACACATTGAAAGGGGGTGGACAAATGCCAACAAATTTTATTCCGATAGACCTTGAAAGTAATCACCCGGGCATAAGCAAGTTTCGCAAATGGTTTCGGGCGAGCGTTGACCATATGAGCGATTGGCGAAAAGAAGCGCAAGAGGATTATGATTTTGTTGCGGGTAAGCAATGGACGAAAGACCAAGTAAAAGACTTTGAAGAAACGGGCAGACCCGCTATAACGATAAACCGCATAAAGCCCCTTATCAATGTATTATCCGGCTATCAGAGGTTGAATAGATACGATATTGAATTTTACCCTAGAACGGGGGACGATATAGACCTCTGTAAAATCCGCAAGGGAATGACAAAATATGTGCTTGACCGTTGTATGTTTGAGAGCGAGGAAAGCGCGGTATTTTTGGACGCGGCTATAGGGGGGTTAGGTTGGTTTGAAGTCGGATATAAATACGACGAGGATTTAGAGGACGGAGAAGCCTTTGTAAAGAGGGTTGACCCTTTTGGTATATATGTTGACCCCGAAGCGCATTTACAAGATTATAGCGACGCAAAATATATTTGTCGCGGTAAATGGGTAAGCAAAGACGAATTGAAAGACGTTTACCCCGAAAAAGCGGAAGAAATCGAAGCGCAATTTGCTTTGTACGACCCCGCAGAACTTGAAGGGACGAGGCAAACGGCGGATATTGACCCGCTGTGGTACAACAGCGAATTGAAGAAAGTACGCTTGATAGAATGTTGGTACAAAGAGCGCGGGAGAAAAGTCTTAGTACAGCTTATTGACGGGCGTTTTGTGCCGGAGCAGGAAATAACAACGGATTTAATTTATGCGGGGCAAGTAGCTATTGACCCTGTGGGGAATCCCATTATTCACGAAAGACCGACAACTTTTGTAAGGGTTGCGGTCTTTTTTGATACGGTTTTGCTTGAAGATATAGAAAGCCCTTACGAACACGGCGAATTGCCCTTTGTGCCGTTGTTTTGCTATCACTTTGGCGTTGGGGATTTACCCGCAGGATTTGTACGGGACTTGAAAGACCCACAACGAGAGATTAACCGCAGGCGTATTCAAGAGCTGCATATATTGAATACCAACAGTAATGGCGGCGGTTGGATAGAAGACGACGCTATGACTCCGGAGCAAGAGGAAGAATTTAAGAAAATGAACGCTATCCCGGGGCATTATAACAAAGTGAAGAATGGCTCGTTGACCGGCGGGAAGATTATTGAGCGTCAACCTTCTGCGCCTCCTGCTTCAATCATTCAAGCGGAAGGGCAAGCGACAAATGATTTAGCGGCAATTAGCGGGATAAACGAAGCCTTAATGGGCGTGGATATTCCGAAAAATTCAAGCGGCAGAGCGATTGAGTTAAAGCAAAAACAGGCGATAACGCACGTCGCGCCTATGTTTGATAATCTTCGCAAGAGCAAAAAGCAGATAACTTATCTTTTATGGGGTAAGCGAGGGAAGCCAGGCGTAATTCCTCAAAACTATACGGCGGATAAAGTTTATCGTATTGAGGGAGAAAACGGGCAACAGTTTATACGAGTAAATGAACAAGTCGTACAACAAGACCCGCTAGGCAATACGATATACAGAACGCTTAACGATTTATCGCAAGGGGAATTTGACATCGTAATTGCAGACGTGGAAGCGAGTACGACGCAAAGGCAATCGCAGTTGTGGAGCTTAATTGAAGCGGTGTCAAGGTTGCAAATACCCGGCGATTTAGTGTTTGAGTCGATTATTGACCTTGCAGACTTGCCGAATAAACAAGCGATAAAAGAAAAGTGGGCGCAACAACAACAAGCCGCCCAGCAACAACAACAAGCAATGCTAGAGCTTGAAAGGGTAAAGAACGAGAATATAAATCAGTCGATAGCGTTCAAAGACGCGCCTTTACCCATACAGTTAGCAATGGCGGCGAAACAAGGGCTAATAGACCCGCAAATCGCCGAGTATGCAATAAATATGAGTGTTCAGCAGATGTTCCCGCAACTTGCGGACGCAATGGCAAAGCAAAGAGCGGCAGCGCAACAAGCGGCGCAAATGCAACAAATGCAACAAGGACAGCAAGGGGGGCAAACTCCCGCGTTAGTGTCGCAGTTGCAACAAGGTGGGGCGCAGTTGCCAAAGATGACACAGCCCGCCTTACAAGCGTTGATGAGCGGGACAATGCCCGTGATGTAAAGGAGCAGTAAAAATGGCAAAAACGAAAACTGAAAAAGTGGCAGAAGAAAATCTTACGGTAGAAACAGAGCAAACAGAATCTGGCAAAATATCGGATATAGAAAGACCGGTAATATCGCCTGACCAAATGGCAGCGCAAAGAGCAGTAGTGTCTTTAATTGTAAAACTTTGCGAAGACGTTAAGTCGCGGCAGGTGAGAGACGAATATAAAACGCTTGACGCTATCGCCGCTTTGATGACCTCCCTTAAATAAGGGTTGATATATTTTCGTATGGCTAACGATAAAAGCTATTCGCCGACTGGCGTAAAACAGAGAAAAGGAGAACAATATGAATTTCAATTTTGATTTACAGTATTTCGCAGAAGAGGAAGTAATAGAGAACGACACGCAGGAAGTTTCCGCAGAGGAAACGACCGACAAGGAAGAAATTCCTCCCGAACTTGAAGGAATATCCGAAGACGTTGCGCGGGATATTATGGCAAAAGCGCAAAAGCAGGAAGAGGAAAAACAAGATGAAGAAGCCGCCGCTTCGCAGGAGAGCGACAACATTCCTGAAGGGCTTTCTCATCAAAGTCATATTCCTTATGCGCGCTTTAAAAAGCAGGTTGATAGGACTAACGAACTAAAAGCGCAGTTAGCGGCGTATCAGCAGCGTTACGGCGATATAAATGCCGTAGGAGCAGAACAGGCGCAGCAACCTATTCAGCAGCCTATTCAACCGACGCAACAAACGCAGGATATTCAACCGCAAATTTTGCAGACGCAATCGCCTACATTACAAACAGAGCGGCTTTCTCCCAATGTTGCAAAGCGTATCAAAGAGGCTATAAACCTTCGCGCAAAGGAGATTTCGGGTTTATCCGATGAGGATATAGACGCTATTGAATATATGGACGAAGGCGACGAGCGCATTGACCAATGGAAAAGCGCGTCTGAAATGGCGAAAAACGAAGTCTACGGCGCAATTCAAAAGGCGCAGGTTGAAAGAGTGCAAGCGGCTAAAGCGTTTTTGGAAGAACATCAGCGGAGCGTAAATTCTTTTAACGCGTATACGCAGAAAGAACAACAGAACGCAGATTTCAAAGCTATCAGCGAATATGCGGTAGACGATAAAAGCGGGTATGCCGCGAAACTTTCCGATGAAGAAAAATCTATACTTCAAGGGGCGTATGCAAGGGCGCAAAGGCAAACAGCTTCGCCGCAGGATTATTTCCTCGTTCGTAATTATTTCGAGCAAGCGAAAGCAGATTTTTACAACAAGCGCGGCGCAAAGCCCAAAGCTACGAGCGCACCGCCAAAGGCGCATCCGCGTTCTGAAAATATAACGGGCGCGACCGACCCCGGCGGCGTGACGGAAGAACAGCTAAGGACGATGCTCCGTAATAAAAAGTGGGACGAAATTCCACAACCGTATAAAGATATGATGTTGGGCGCACCAACTTGAAAGGATTGATTTAAATGGCACTAACTTATATTACTCCTGCGCTGCAACAGGAAGCGTGGGCGAGAGACACCTATAGCGCGGGAAAAGAAAAGACCTTTTTCAATAAATTTATGGGAAAAGCTTCCGACAGCATTATTCACGTAAAAGAAGAACTTTCCAAAGGCGACGGCACGTCGATTACGATACCTTTGCTTTTACCGTTAAAAGGCGCAGGTATCGCGGGCGACAATATGCTTGAAGGCAATGAAGAAGCTCTCATTTACAGAGATTTCAAAGTTGAATTGCAGCGTATTCGCAACGCCGTTCGTATCGCGGGTAAATTTGAGGAACACAAGACACAGTACAATATGAGACTTGACGCTAAAAACGGCTTGGCGGATTGGCTTGCGCGTTATATTGACTGCGCTATTTTCTCCGTATTGACGGGTGTATTAAACACGGATATGAATTGGACGCAGCTTGATTTCCCATTCCCGTTGGAAGCACCTTCACCAGACCGCGTGCTTATTGCAAACAATTTAGGAAATGAAAACCTTATAGCCGCAACTGATACATTCTCTACGGACATTATAGGGCAGGCGAAACGCAAAGCGTTAGAAACAACCGACCAGCAAGTTCGCCCGATAAATATTAACGGTAAAGAGACATTTGTAATGGTTATTAATCAGTATCAAGCGCGCGATTTAAAGAACGACCAGAAATGGGTGGAAGCGCAAGAGCAAGGCAACGTACGCGGAGAGAAAAACCCTATTTTCAGCGGCGCGCTTGGTATATGGGACGGCGTTGTTATTCACGAAAACAACCGTATTCCTCGCACGGAAAACAGCAACAATGTGAAAGTCGGTCACGCGCTTTTGTTAGGAGCGCAGGCTTGCGTATTCGCAGAAGGCGAAGCTCCCGAATGGAATGAAAAGACTTTCGATTATGGCAACCAGTACGGCGTAAGTTTCGGGCGTATGTTCGGCTTAAAGCGTTCGCAGTTCAAATACGACGGCACGAATAACACAGATTTCGGCGTCATCAACGTGCTTACCTCGGCGGTTGACGACTAACAATATTATAAATAAAGAGCAGATAAAGTATTATCTGCTCTTTATTTATAAATAACATTTTTTATTTTTTTGAAAGGGTTGATTTCTTATGGCTTTGTCAGACGGTATGACCCCCGCAGATATAGCGGCGGTCACAGGCAACAACGACGGCTTCGGTTTTGGTAACGGAGGCGGCGCGTGGTGGATTTTGATTTTGTTCTTATTCGCTCTGATGAACGGCGGAAATTGGGGTGGCAATGGTATCAATAATGCTATGCTTCCTTATGCGATGACTGAAACGACGCAGAGCGCGATGCAACGTGGCTTTGACAATCAGGCAACACAGACGGTTCTCGGCAATATCAATACGACTCTTGCCAACGGCTTTTCGGACGCGGCGATTGCCCGCTGCAATGCGCAGACGAACACTTTGCAGTCTATGAATCAGATTGCAATGGGATTGCAGCAAAACGGCGCAGATAATCGTTTGGGAATAGCCGACCTCAAATATACAATCGCCACTGAAAATTGCGCAGATAGGCAGGCAATTTCCGACGGCATACGCGACCTTATGGCGCAGAACACGCAGAACACCAACGCCATTATCCAAAGTCAGAATCAAGGTTTCCAAGGCATTCAAGACAAATTATGCCAAATGGAAATTGACAGCTTAAAATCTCAGAACGAACAGTTAAGAACGCAGCTTAATATGGCAAACCTTGCGGCAAGTCAGAACGCGCAGACGGCGCAGCTTATTCAGGACAACAACGCTCAAACGGCGGCTCTCATTCAGCGAATCGCGCCCGCTCCTATTCCCGCATACCCCGTAGCGAATCCGAACGGTTGCGGCGGTTTTGGCGGGTTCGGTGGTTGCGGCGCAGCCTAAAGGGGGCGTTAATATGGCAGAGTTTACAAATGCGGGAGTTCAAACAGTAGCTCCCGGCGAAACTGTTATATTCACCGAATCACCGGTACAGAATAGGGATATTATCGTTCATCATACGGACGGCACGGGGAATTTTCTTTTAATTCCCCGTGGGTGTAATTGCAACAGGCGAAAAGAGGATAATTTCCTTGTAAGTTTTGGCGCGAATATTGCTATTCCCGAAGGCGGAACGGTAGGAGCAATTACGCTTGCTTTAGCGTTAGACGGCGCAACACTTCCCGTAACTACAATGGAAGTAACGCCTGCGGCGGTCAACCAGTTCTTCAATGTGGCGCGAGTGTCGAATGTTTCAACATTTGCGCGGTGTTGTCAAACTTTGACCGTCAGGAATACGAGCAGTCAGCCTATATTGGTATCGGCGGCAAATATTGTAGTGGAACGCTCTTATAATGCGTGGAGGTGAGATTATGGATAAAAGAACGCTTGAAAATTTAAAATATAAAGTAGAAAATGCGCTCACAGAGCTGGCGGATAAACAGACGCTAAACAGCAGCGACCTTGAAACGGCGAAACGGCTTTTATGCGTGTTGGAGCAGATAAGCAGAGTTACGGACGGAATTGTAGGTTATAGCGAAGAAGGGAACTCTTACGGAAGACATTCCTATAGGGGAAATTCAAATCGCTCTTACGACAATTCTTACAATTCCTACAACTCTTACAACGGCGCAAGCAATAACAGCGGCTACAGCGGACACGACCTTAAAGGTAAGATGATGCAGCAGCTTGAACAGATGAAAAACACGGCGCATAACGAGCAAGAGAGAAATATGGTAGACTCTTGGCTTAGATACGTCGAGCAACAATAATCTATTATCGGCGAAGGCGGGAAGTTTAAACTTCTCGCCTTTGTTGTGTATAGGGTGATTATATGTATATTTATTATAATCCTAATCCGCTTCAAAAAAGAGTGGGCGATTGTGTTATCCGCGCCATAGCTAAACTTACGGGGGAAAGTTGGGAACAGGTTTATATAGGCGTATGTATGCAAGGTTATCTGTTAAGCGATATGCCGTCCGCTAATCACGTATGGGGCGCGTATGTGAAAAGTCGCGGGTATAGTAAGCATAATTTGCCCGACACTTGCCCAGATTGTTATAGCGTGAAAAGTTTTTGCGAAGAACACCCGCAGGGTAAATATTTATTAGCGACGGGAAGTCACGTTGTCGCGGTTATTGACGGCAACTATTTTGACACGTGGGATTCGGGCGACGAAAACCCCTTGTATTATTGGCAGGAGGTGGAAGCGTGATGAAGTTATCGGATTTTATCGTCAAACTTCGGGCTATGACGCACGACGAGCGAGAAATTGAATATAGCGACGAAGATTGGATAAGATTTACAAACGACGCTTTGAAATTTGTAAGGCGTACTATTCTTGACGTTTATCCTTTCGCGCTTGCCGATATGCTTATGAACGGTTGGTTACGCCCTTCGCATTCTACTATTTACCTTTACGATGCGCCTATTCGCGTGTTGAGTGTGAAAGCGAACGGTAAGCGGTTAAAAGTTGTAAATCCTGTTTCGGAAGATGAAAAAAAGCATTACGAGCCTTTCGGTTGGTATCTTTTGGGGATGGATAAAATCCGCATTGTGCCTACGCCAAAACGCCCTGTTTTTTATGAAGTGGCGGGCGTGCAAGATTTTGACCCGCTTAAAAAGCCGGAAGACGTATTGCCGATTCCCGCAGATTATGAAGATTTCGTATCTGAATATTGCATAATGCGGGCGAGCGTAACGAATGAGTTTAACACGCAGGAAGAGCAACAGTTTACAATGATAATCCGTCAAGGCATAGAGGACAGATTGAAAGCATTTTTACCGTCAGGGGCGCAGGTTAGGGGGTATTGGTAATGCGATTGTCTACCAAACACTCTAACCAACAAATTGTAGAATACAGAGATTTCAGCGGCGGGTTAAACACATCAAACGCAAGCGAGATGATAGCGCATAACGAACTCGCAAGAGCAATAAACGTAGAAATAGATAAACCGACGGGGCTTATAAGGACAGTAGCGGGAACGAGAACGCTTTATCAAAAAGAAGGAGCGTATTTTACGGATATTGCTTATGACAAGATAGGAGATATGTTTGTCGTATGCGATATTGACAAAAAGATTTATGTTTGGAAAGAGCCGGATTTATCGGAAGCAATAGAAGCAAAATGGATAGACCAAAAAGCGAAATACCTTTTGAATATATGGAAAGAAAGCGATTTACAAGAAATAGGGACGCTTACGGGCAACCTTACGCCTTCGTTTTGTTTGTGGGAGGACGGCTTACTTATTGCAAGCGGCGGAGCGTTGCAATATTTTAAGAACGGCGAAGTGCATACCATAAGCGAAACCAGTCTTGTGAAATGCAATGGCGTATTTGTACGCGGCGGCAGGGTATGGACTTATTCGGGTGATACTCTCTATACTTCCGCGGTGGGAGATGAGGAAAGCTGGGTATCAGACCCCGCAGATGCTTCAACCGCTCAATGGATAACTATAGGCTATAAAGACGGCGGGGAAATTGTCGGAGTTGTTTCTCTTTCAAGCGATGTGCTTATTGTAAAAGACAATGGACACGTTTTCAGACTTTCGGGAGAATATCCCGATTGGACGGTAAAAGAAGTAAGCAGAGAAGTCACTTGTAGAGGTTATCGCGCTTCCGTGGGTATTATCAATAACGCCGTAATTTTAGGAGATAGTTTTATGCAAACTATTTCCACAACGGAAGATTACGGCGATATGCACGCAACGGACATAAGCGCGAAAGTGAAAAACGAGATAGCCGCGTTGCCGAAGAAGGTAAAACTTCGCTATGTTGCGCCGTATAATCAAATATGGCTTGTTGACGGCGACAGACGGTTTTTATTTTTGGAGCTGGACAATAATGCATATTTTGAAAGAGAGTATACGACCGCGCTAATGGACGTTTGCTATAAGGGAAATAAAGTATTTGCGCTAAAGAAAGACAAGATACAGATACTAGACTCGGACAGCGAATTTGACGAAGACGATTTTTTGAAATGGCGGTGGAGGGCAAAGACGCTTGTGTCTAACAATGCGTATGTTGTAAAACGCGGCAGAGCGGATATAACGCCTATAATCGACCATTATCACGAATGTGTTTTTGTGATAGGCAAAGCGGAATTACACGGCTCATTTCAAAACTTGTCGCATTGTTTATATGAGGATTATAGTCCGCTGTATTACAACAAGCGAGAACTCTTTACCCCGCCTATAAACGCCGAATATTTAAGCAGTGATGAATTATTCTTAAACAGCGAATACCTTTTTGAGAATGAGACGAAATTGTTCAGCCTTAATCAGTTTAGAACAGACGATAGGTTTATAGAGCGTTTGCGTTCCGTAAAGGTTGAAAGTTACGGGCAAGGCGGGCAGTTGATATTTAACGGTATAAATTTTGAAATAGCGGAGGTGTGACAATGGCGGAGATAGAACAAAAATATCCCATAGATTTTAGGCGTGGCGGCGATACCGTACACGACGGTACAGAGAAATATATAAAAGAGATTATACTTTTGTATAACGCGATAAATTCTATCAGAGGAAATTTGAAAGCTCCTACGTTTAATTCGGAAGTAGCAACCGTGCCTAATCAATGGTATGTGGACGCTAACGGCGTAATATGGATGCGTGACCTTACCAATAAGAAATGGAACAAGATGGGCGAAAATGCGCCGTATTTTGGTGCAAAGGGCAGTATGGACGCGGAGCGGGTGAATGGTTATGTGTTCAACCTCGACGGCATAAAGAATCGTCAGCTTATATGGTATAACGCAGAAAAAGAAGAATTTGAGCCTGCTATGGGAACGGGCGATACAAATTTTGAAGTGGTTATATCGGAAGAGCGAACGCCATATAAAGAGGTGTTGTGGCTTAAACCCGTCAGCAACGATTATAACGGCTCGCATAGTCTTAACGAAGAATGAAGGTGAGATTGTGAACGGCATAATCATAGAACACGGAAACATTCTACACAGGCGGGGAGATACTGGAGTAATTCGCGTGCTGATGAGACTTTATGAAAACGCGCCGCCTTTTCGTTTTCGCGAAGGAGACACGGCTACGCTAACCATAAAGAAGAAGTTGAAAGATGAGCCTTTTGTTTTGCAAAAGGAAACAGAGGACGGATATTTTGTAATGTTTCACGAAGACACGGCAAAACTTCCTTTTGGCGTTTATTGGTACGATATAAAAGTAAGGTTAAAAGAAGGGCAGTATTTCACCGTAGCGGGTCCCGCGCAGTATCATATATTGCCTAGCGTACAAGGAGGCTGATTGTTATGAACGACCATATTCATTATCATTTTGAACGCGAACACGGCAGACCGCCCATTTGCGCGGGTAAACCGCCTTTTCCTCACGACCGAGACAAAAAACCTCCCATAGCGGATTTTACTGTGGAGACAGGCGTTGTATTGCAGGGCGAGCAGGGATTATCCGCTTATGAAGTGGCGGTGAAAAACGGCTTCGAAGGTACGGAAGAGGAATGGCTAGAGAGTTTAAAGGGTGCGGACGGTTATCCGAAAACTCTTGCGGCGGATATTAAACTTGAAGGAACGGAAGCAAAAGTGACGATAGAGAGAAACGATGAAACGCAGCTTGTAACTTTTCATTTTACATTACCCGAAAATTATACGCCGTCAAGTGACGATAGCGGCGAAGATACGGGAGACGATACGGGCGAAGGAAGCACAAGCGGAAGTCTTGGCTTAGGCTCTACATATAACGGTTAGGGGGCGACGAAAGATGACTAATCAAACAGTCCCTGTTGTAACGCCCGCAAAAATTCTTCGCAATTCAATGCTTGTGCCGAACGGTAGGGAAACGGACGGAAGTGTTCATTACGATGAATTAAGACCCGTAACAGACGCTGACCTTGTATGGTTCGTTGATTATTTGAAAAGTCCCGAAGTAGCCGCGATAGTGGGAACTGATACGGTGCAACAGGCAATAGAAAAACTTGATAGGAAAGACGATTATATTGAAAACAAAGTAAGCACAGCGCAAAATACGGCGAACACGGCTCAAAGTGCGGCGAACACAGCGCAAAGCACGGCAAATACGGCTACAAGCAGAGCAAACAACGCATTAGACAGAGCAGAAGAAGCGTTGGAGATTGTTGCGTATGAGTGGGGAGGCAGCAGATTTTATGTGAAATTCAAAAACGCGATTGTGTTACAAGGCGGATATGGTGGCAACTTAAATCCTAATTCGTGGAACACTCTATCCTTTGGTATAAATTTTCTGGACGAAAATAATTATGTGGTTATGGTTACGAACGCGCTTTCAGACCCCGCGTCAGTAACGGTTGAGAATATAAGCGGTTCGTCGTTTAAGGTAAAGGGTATTGAATATTTTCAATATTTGGCTTTTGGTCGTGGTGGTTAAGGGGGCGTGAAAATGCAATATTTAATCAAATTTGATGAAAGCGGGCGTAAAGGGGACACATACCCTATAGACAAATTGATGAGTGAAGGAAGGAAGCAGGAACTTATAGAGCAAGGGTTTGCGGAAGTGTCAGCAGAAGATTTTAAATTGTATGTATCCGATAACGGGGGAAGTCACGGCACGGGGTACATTCGCGGCATAGACGGAAAACCTACCGACGCGCCACCTCATATACCGACGAAGACGGAGGAGGCGGCAAGGTTATATTATGAATGTGAGAACGATTTAAAAGCTATTGAATCGGATATTCTTCAAGCGATAGCCGCAGATGATGAAGGATTGCTTGCGGAATTACGAGAAGAACGCGTGGCGCGAACGGAACAGTACAAGAAAGATTTGAAGGATTTGGAGGGTAGATTATGGCAAGAGTGAAACGCTGTATTTTTTGCGGGAAAAAGCTCCGCGAGGACGGATATTGTATAAACCCTCAATGCGTAGACTATGAGCGCACAAAAATTCACGACGGTGACGAAGAAGGAGAAAAAGCAAATGCAACCGATAAATAATTCACAATATTATTTGCCACAACAGCAACGACCGCAAGGAGAAATGTTTGTCGTTTCCGTAGCGGGAGAAATAGGCGCAATGTCTTACCCAGTAGGCGCGGGCAATACCGCTTTTGCCGTTGACTGGAACGAGAAAACGTTTTGGATAAAAACAACGGATACAAACGGTGTTCCGCAACCTATGAGAAAATTCAAATTTGAAGAAATAATTCCAGAGCCGCAACAAGCGCAAGGCGGCGCAGTTTCAAGAGCGGAATTTGAAGAAGTGCAATCAAGCCTTTCTAAAATAATGGAAATGTTGAAAACAAATAAGAAGGAGAGTGGGGCAAAATGAATTTCTCGGGTGTGAATTTAGGCGGAATGAATCCTGCTACATTTATGCAAAATTTTAACGCTTTTGCGAAGAATTTTAAAGGCGGCGACCCTCAACAGATGGTACAAAATTTGTTAAATACCGGGAAAATGACGCAGGCGCAGTATAATCAATTACGCGCTACGGCAAATAAGATTATGGGGACAAATATGTAGAGGTGCGGGATATGGCGAGATATGATTTGACGAACGATTTTATTCAGCTCACGGAAACAAGCGGGGTAATTGAAAACATATCCAATACTCCCGTGGAAATTTCATCTCAAAATGTACGGCGTACGGGGATTATTTTATATCCTCAACAACGTTACATATTCAACGGTACAACTTATGCGGCGAGAGAACAAAATGCAACCTCACCTGCGGCAATAGCCGTAGAAACGAACATACCGCGCGGAGGTGGCGGATCGGAAGGTGGAGGCGGTTCTTCTACTGATTTAACGCCTGCGATTAACGCCGTAAATACAACGCTTCAAACGATAAATGCAAATGTTTCAGTTGTAGGAAGTTTATCGAAAGAAACGACACATCAAAGAATAGCGGACGCGTTGGAAGGCATCGAGGAAAAGAGTTTCGTCGGCAACGGATTATCCGCGTATGAAGTGGCGCAAGGAAACGGGTACAGAGGAACAGTTACAGAATGGCTTGCAAGTTTGAAAGGCGACAAAGGAGACAAGGGTGACAAGGGAGACACGGGAGCGACACCTGATTTAACAATAGGTACAGTAGTTTCGGGGAGCGTTGCAGGAGCAACAATAACAGGAACAGCGGAAGACCCCGTGTTAAGTTTTGATTTACCCAAAGGCGACAAAGGCGACAAAGGAGATACGGGAGCAACGCCTAACTTAACGATAGGGACAGTAACGAAGAGTAGTGTTGCAGGAGCGACTATAACAGGAACGGCAGAAAATCCTATATTGAGTCTAGACTTACCCAAAGGCGATATTGGAGCGACACCTGATTTGCAAATTGGCACAGTAGTTTCGGGGAGCGTTGCGGGGGCGACTATAACAGGTACGGCAGAAAATCCTATTTTAAGCCTTGACCTTCCGAAGGGCGATAAAGGGAATACAGGAGATATAACTTATGGCTTTCGTAAGGACGAAACAGCTTATTCTGTAGGCGATATAGCCTACAGTCAAACATTACCCGCGTATCTTCGGCTTGTTTGCGTCAAAGCGGGTACAAGCGGCGACGGGGCGCTTACAATTACAAGCACCGACGAAGGCGCGCTTATCACCGACGGTACTGTAACATGGATGATTGACAGTCTTGCGGACGGTATCTATGACGCGGCGCATCAAAACAGCGATTTCAGGGGCGCAGACTTAACCGCTTACTGGGATAGCGGCTTGATGAGCACAAATATACAAGCAGGTAAATTCGTCGGTATGCACATAGGCGACTATATCGTTAAAAGCGTTACCGCGTCGGGTACGACGTACAACGATGTAAAATGGTTGTTGGCGGCGTTTGACCCGCATTTGCATTGCGGTTACGACCCGAACAATACCGACGGCAAATCTGGCGAAACTACGGAACACCATGTACTTATTATCCCCAACACGACTTTGCAACGCAACGTAAGCATGAACGATACGGACACAACGTCGGGCGGGTATCTGGGGAGTAAGATGTGGAAAACACATATTCCCGCTTGGGCGACGGGAATAAAGAACGCCTTCGGGAGCAGTCATATTTTGCCGCATTGGGATGAATTGTCTAATTCGGTTGATACCAACGCAGTAAGCGGAGGTATACCAAATTCAAAAGGTTGCAGTAACAACTGGGCATGGACGAAAGTTGAAGTCAATATTCCTAATGAGCCTATGGTTTATGGGGGTAACGTATGGGCTTCTTCTGCGGAAGATGTGGGCAGTTTCCCAAGACAGCTTCCTTTGTTTACGTTAAAGTGTTCGCATTTGTACGATAGAATCTGGTTCTGGCTTCGAGCGGTGGCGTCGTCTTCCCATTTCGCTGTTGCGCTCGGCCACGGCATTGCGACCATCCGTGTCGCTTCCTACGCGGGCGCGGACGGCGGCATCCGCCCGTATTCCCTGCTCCGCTGACCTATACGCCGCCCCCTTGTGGGGCGGCGGTAGCAGGAACAAACATTAAAGGAGGTTTTATTATTGGCAGTTTTAGCAAGATTTCGCAGAGAGTCGAAGTATAAGTTTTACACCAACGCTCTGAAACTGCGCAAAGAAATAACTCAGTTAATGCTTAGGGATTTCGGGGCGAAGAAAACCATTCGCAACTACCGCATAAACACGGACAAAATGGAGCCGCAAGACGCGGATTTACTTTTGGGGATTATGGAGCGATACGGGCTTTCGACTTTCCCCGGAGATTTTCCCCTATGGCTTATAGAAAAGTTTCGGGACAGCGTGTGGGATATTTTAAGGGATTTACACATAAACATTACAAAGGCTTATACAATATGGGCGACGAACGAAGCGGAAGCGAATGAGCGGCGAATTTATCAAGACAGAGCGATAGCGGCTTGCGAAAATCTCTTGCAAGAATTTCAACTCGTTATAGACGTATTACCCGTAAAAGCTGAAAAATATATGCGTTATGTGGATATGGTCGAAGAGGAAATATCTCTCTTAAAGGGTTGGAGAAAAGCCGATAATAAGAAAAACAAAACTTTAAAGGAAAGCAAAACTTCAAAAGAAGAATAATTTCATAGGGCATAGGCTAATAGCGGTGGCGTCGTCTTCCAATTTCGCTCTTGCGCACGGCAACGGCAATGCGAACATCAATGTCGCTTCCAACGCGGGCGCGAACGGCGGCATCCGCCCGCTTCTCGTAGGGGCAAACCGCAAAAAGCGGCAGCCTCATGGCAGGGAATGAGCCTATGTCCGTCCGACAAGGTAAATAAAGTCTTGACGTTTCTATCTACGGATATTGAAACTATTCGCAAGGCGAAAGGCGGCTACATGGAAGATTTTACATCAGCCGATAATCTTATAAGCGGGTTCAAACGGGTAAAGAAAACAAGCGGTTGGAAAGACGCGGTACAGCGTTATGAGATTAATCTCTTGAGAGAAATCCGAAAGTCACAAAAAGACCTTCGCGGAGGAACCTACGAACAAGGAGAAGGCGCAGTCTTTACACAATGCGAACAAGGACATTTGAGACTTGTGAAAGCTTTGACCGTCAAGGATATGACGGCGCAACATTCCCTTTGCGACAGCGTGTTAATCCCAAGCGTAACGCCAAAACTCATTCACGATAACGGGGCGAGTTTGGAGGGCAAGGGAATATCTTTTACCCGCAAGCGTTTTGAGCAACATCTTTGTTGGCATTATCGAAGATACGGCAGGGAAGGTTACATCTTAAAGATAGACTTTCGCAAGTATTTTGATAATATTCGCCATGATGTATTAAAAGAGAAGCTGAAACAACTCATCGATGACCCGCTTGTATTATCGACTGTAGACAAAATCCTAAAGGCGAACGAAATTGATATATCGTTCACCAATGACAAGGATTATATCGATAGGGTTTTTAACGCGCTTGAGTATCAAGAGATAGACGCGAAACTTAAAACGGGCGAACGATTTATGGCAAAATCTATGGGCATCGGTTCGCCATTGTCGCAGATAGCGGGGATATTTTTGCCGCTTGAAATCGACACATATTGTAAAACCGTGATAGGCTTGCATTGCTACGACGCTTATATGGACGACAGGGTAATCATTCATCGAAGCAAAGATTATCTATGGCGACTGTTAAGCGAGATTAAAGCGATAGCCAAAAGTTTAGGCGTGTTTATCCATGAGGATAAGACGCAGATAATCAAACTTTCTCACGGGTTTACGTTTCTAAAAACGAAATATATCATCACAAAAACGGGGCGAATTATAAGAAAAATTCCGAGGGACGTTGTGACAATACAGCGCAGGAAGATGAAGAAACTTGCGCAATTTGTCGTTGACGGGGAATTGTCTTATAGGGCGTTTTGCAGTCAGTACGAAGGCTGGCGGGGCGATAAAAAGCATTACAACGCTTATGAAACCCTTGTCGGCATGGATAAACTTTACAGGAGGCTTCAACGATGGATAAGGAAATCTTTACGCTAAAACTTGAGGGGCAAAACAAAACTATAGAGATTAACAATCTCACAATGAACGGTACGAACTATGTATCTGAAACCGAAGTTGATACTTCTGACTTACCTAAATGGTTCAAACTTACGGCGACGAACCAAGAGGGGCAGATAAAAGAAGTAATGGAACACGCAAGATTATTGCAGCAGGAGCAGTATGACTGGGACGGCGGGAAATTCTATCTCGCGTTTGCGCCGGTATCGGAGCAGGAAATCAAGAACGCAGAATTTAAGGCGTATCTTGAATATCTTGCGATGATGACGGATGTGGATATGGAGCAGTAAGGGGAGGTTTTAACGATGAGTAAGAAGTTTGAAACGGTAAAGGAAAACTATGACAACGGTTTTTGGAGCAAGGCGAAAGTAAGAAACGCGGTGGTAAAGAATTGGATAACCGCCGCCGAGTATGAAGAAATCACAGGCGAGAAGTACGAATAAGGGCGTGTTTCTAATGGGACTTGAAGAACTTGAACACATAGCCGTAATTTTAGGCTTACTCGGGGGGTTATTTCATTTTGCCGTGCTTCGACCGCTATATAACGCCATTACAAAGTTTGAATTGGCGATTGAAGAATTAAGGGGCGATATACGGCGAAACGAAGAAAGGTGGCACGTTTTAAGCGTGAAACTTGCCGAACTAGACCAAAGGGCGAAAAGCGCGCATCATAGGATTGACGAATTTGTAAAAGTTTACGAAACTACGTATAACGTAAAAATCCCGCACCCGCGAGATAAGGAAGTAACAAAGGAGGACGGCGAATGAAAGACGTAAATGTTGTAATAGCTTGGTCTCTTGGCATAATGGGTTTTACTGCCGTTGTAGGTTGGATAATCATATCTTGGATAACGGGGACTTCTAGCGGGACGGAAGTCCCTATTTCAGTTATCAGCGGTTTAAGCGGAATTTTGACGGGTAAAAGTATGACAGAGGCAAAGTTTAGAAAAGAACTTGAAAAGAACAAAGAAAATTTTGCGGATAGCGTCAAGCAGGGCGCGGAGTGAATTTAAGCCGTCTTATTCTTAAGGCGGCTTTTTATTTGCAGACAAGGAGGCAGTTATGGAGCGAGTAAACATTGTCGAAACAAATTTAGAATTTGGCGAGTTATTAGAGCGTGAATATACGGACGCTATAGTAATTCACCATACGGGCAACCCTACCGACGACGATTTGAGCGCGGAAGAAATTCACCAGTCACACTTAAATCAAGGTTGGGTGGGTATAGGTTATCACTTCGTCATAAGAAAAGACGGAACTATCGAAAGGGGCAGACCTGAATGGGCGATAGGTTCTCACGCTTACGGCGAAAATTCGCATACTATTGGTATTCACGTTTGCGGAAATTTTGAAATAGGCGCGCCGACTGAAATACAACTCGGAAAACTTGCCCACCTTATCGGAAACCTTTGCGCGGACTACGATATACCAACGGATAGGGCGCATATCGTAGGACATAGGGAACTAATGCCGACGGCTTGCCCTGGTAAAAATTTATTTTCGCATATTGATGATATTGTGGGGAATGCGAATTGGTACCGTTACGGCGCGGAAAAAACTTCACAAACGCAAAATAACGAAATTCCCGAAGTCAAAATATGGAACTTCTTTAAAAGCAAAAAACTAAACGATTATGCTGTTGCAGGCATTATGGGGAATTTGTACGCCGAAAGCGGACTAATCTCAAATAACTTACAAAATAGCTATGAGATTTTGGGTAGCGACGAAGAATACACGGCGAAAGTCGACAGCGGCGAATATAGCAAGGAAACGTTCGTGAACGACGGCGCGGGATACGGTTTAGCACAATGGACATATTTTGCAAGGAAAGCGGCTCTGTATGATTTTGCGAAACAAAAAGGCGCGAGTATCGGCGATTTAGATATGCAATTAGAGTTTTTGTGGGCGGAGCTTTTGGATAGCTATGTAAGCCTTGTAAACGCGCTTATGGACGCGCAAAGCGTGAAACAAGCGAGTGACGCGTTTCTTTTGGATTTTGAGCGTCCGGCAGACCAGAGCGAGGGGCAAAAAGCGAGACGCGCGGGGTATTCACAAGAATTTTACGAGGATTACGCAGGGAAAGCAGGGGACGCAAATATGAGTGAAAAAAGATATAACACGGTTGACGAATTGCCGGATTGGGCAAAATGGACTATTGAAAGAATGATAGAGCAGGGAATAATCAACGGTGACGGCGCGGGGCTTGACTTGTCTAAAGATATGCTCAGGACTTTCGTTATTGTTGAGAGAATGTTGAGAAGATGAAAACAAAAACGCTGGAAGAATGGGCGGATTTATACGAGAAGAAAACGGGCGATAAACTTGACCGTTCGCAAAAAGCTACTTTTTATTTTCCCGATAAAGGCTTCGGGGTATACAGCGTAGCAGATGATATGATAGTTATTCTTCACGTTTGCGGTGACGGTGTTTTTTGGCGACAGATAGGGGAAGTCCTCGCTATTGAGCGGGGACTTCATAAGTTAGGGGCAATATGCGTGAGGAAAAATATAAAAGCGTATTTACGATGTTTTGATATGAAAATAACAAATGAGGAAATTCTAAAAGACGGCAAGATTAGATATTTCTTCGAGCATAAACATACGGGGAAACTCGGCAGGGCAACGCCCACAAACGGAGACGAATATTTAATCACTTGGGAGGTGTGACGATGTTACATTTCAACTTGCAACTTTTTGGTGGAAAAGGTGGCAGTACTACAACAGTACAAGGGCGAGATTTAACTCCTGACGAAATACGGCTTATCAAAGCGCAGGCGGACGCGGCTGAAGCGTTTCAGCCGAATATTTTAAGGCTTAATCAAACGGCGGGAGACCTTTTATACGGAACGCTAGGGACTGTCCCCGTTGATTTCAACACGATGAATAACGACGCGCAAAGCAGGATAAACACGGCGATAAACGGGCTTTATGGTATGACGCAGACCAACGAAAACGCTATAACAGATACGAATAACGCGTTAAACGATATTTCGCGAGCGTATGGCGAAGAAGCGGCGAGAAATTACGGCTTGTTGTCGGGGCTTGCGGACAGATACGAAACTTCGGGAAATAAAGCGGCGAACGCTTTTGACAGATACATAGCGCAAAACGATGACGCATTGACCACGGCGGAAAAATCTTTGCTTGCGCTTCAAAACGGAGAGCTTCCGAGCGCATACCGTCAAAATATGGAAGATACTATAAAATCCGTGTTGAAAAACACAATCGGCGAAAATGTGAATAATTTAGCGCAAAGGGGCGTGTTGAACAGTTCCGTGACGAATTCCGCGCTTAACGCTATTGAGAGCAACGCCGCAACCGCGGTGGCGCAAAATTATTTGCAAAACTTAAATACAGTAGGCAATTTTGCGAATCAGCGTTTCCAAAACAGCGGAGCAACCACGGGCGCAAACGCATCTTTGACGGCGCAACAGCTTGGGAATATGCAAAACACGCTTAACAGTTTAGGCAATGTTTACGGTCAGCAATACGCAAATCAAATGGGAGCATTGGGTCAACAAGCAAATTTAGCGCAACAGCAAGCAGAAAACAAAACGAATGTAAACAGTCAAAACGCGGGGATTTACGGAAACCTTGTATCGCAAGCGACCGCGCCAATTACAGCGGCGGCGGGAGCGCAAGAAGCGGCGCAAGCACCCGCAAGAAATTTGTGGGACGCTTCTATGGGTCTTACATCTTCAAACAACGGAACGCTTGCGGCTATCGCGGGAGCGCAACCTCAATCGCAGACAACTACTACAAGCGGCGGCGGTGGATTTTGGGGAGGCTTGTTAGGCGGCGCGGCTACCGTGTTCTGTTTCCCAAAGGGTACAATGGTACATATGGCAGGCGGAGAAAAGAAAGATATTGCAGATATTGTTGTCGGCGACGAGGTCATTGACAAGGACGGCAAGACGGCGAAAGTTATTTTGTTATTGCCGGAGCATAGCAATGAGATATGGAAACTTATCACAAAGAACGGCGCAATAGTGAGAACAACTTCAACACAGCCTTTCTTTTTGGAGGACGGCAGTCAAAAAGAATTACGCTATCTTACGCCCGATGATACGCTTATGAATATGGGCGAGATTATAAGCATAGAACGTGATGGCTACGAACGGGTGTACGATTTTGAAACCGACGGCGACAATAACTATATCGTAAACGGTGGCTTTGTAGCGCAGGGCGGCGGCGTTGAATGGTGGAAGGGGTAATATTATGGCGTGGATTCCTCAAACAATGCAAAATTTACAATTTCAAGAAGCATTAAAAAAATTAGAAGAGCAGAAGCAACGAGACCGAATGGCAATAGGACTAAAGAACTATGCGAAAAGTTTACCCGCGACGGCGGGGTATGTCGCAGGCGGGCTATTGGGTGATGCGTTGAATAGGTGGCTTAATCGAGACCGACCTGTTTATAAAAACGGAGTGCCTGTCACAAACGAAGATATAACGCAAATGAGAAACGCAGGGTTTACTTTTGGAGACGGCAATGAAACAAGTCCCGAAGGAGCGGAATACGGAATCGGCGACGGCAATATAAACATTCAAAATATGACCGCGAATGACGCTAAACTTTTAGGAGATAATCTTTTTTCAAATTATTCAAACCTTGAAAACGCTTTTAAAACTTTTCAACCGCAAGGGGCATCCAACTTATTGGGAGCAGGTTTTTCAACGGGTGGCAGCGGTAATGTTGCAAATGTAGGCGAAGCCGTGAAAAACTTAGGAGAAGAATTTGACCTTTTAAAAATGTTTGGAGGGAGATAATATGCCGATAATACAGCAACCTACCTATGAAGACCAATTACGAGCCGAGCAGGATATAATCAATAATTACGGTGGTTTTCAAAACGCTCTCACAGTAGCACGAAACATAGCCGACGCGAAAGCCGCCTATGCTAATGCAGCGGGAGATATGCAAAAACAAACGAGCGCAAACGAAAGCGCAAATATATGGCGTGAATACGCAAAGAAGAACGGCATAGACACTTCCAACATTGACAATATGAATGCAAATCAAGCGAATGCGTATGTGAAAACGCTTGAAAACGAAGCGCGGCAAAAGTATTTATACAGAGATACACCCGAACAGATGAACGCCAAAGCAATACAAAACTATTTGAAGCAAGGCATAAAGGAAAAAGACGC
>JAGBMX010000064.1 GCA_017634675.1 Selenomonadaceae bacterium
GCATTTACAAAAACCTTACTTTCTTTTTCTCTTTTCTTTTTTGAAAAAAAGAAAAGAGAAAAAGAAAGTAACAAAGAAAAAGAGAAAAGAAAAAACTTTAATAGTTTAAAATTCTATATTTACAATGTTTTTATATTTTTTTATTAAAGTTCTTTTTCTTTCTTTTGGTTCTTTTCTTTCTTTTTCTTTCAAGAAAAAGAAAGAAAAGAACGGTTTTTTATAAGACGAAAAAAGGAGGATAGCGATGGAGATTTTAGTCTGTATTAAGCAAGTTCCGGGTTCGAATAAAGTGGAGGTTGACCCGGTAACGGGCGTTTTAAAAAGAAGCGGCGCAGACGCTAAGATGAACCCTTACGATTTGTTTGCTTTAGAAACGGGACTTCGTTTAAAAGAAAAATACGGCGGCAGTTTAAGCGTTATCACCATGGGACCGCCTCAGGCAAAAGCCGTTATACGAGAAGCGTTCGCAATGGGAGCGGATAGGGGCGCGATTATCACCGACAGAAAATTTGGCGGCGCGGATGTTTTGGCAACGAGCTATACGCTTTCTCAGGGCATAAGAAAATTCGGAAAGTTTGATTTGATTGTCTGCGGACTTCAGACCACGGACGGAGATACGGCGCAGGTAGGTCCCGAAGTTTCCGAGCAGCTTGACATTCCCTGCGTTTCCAATGTGCGTAAAATTGTTGAAGCCGATGATAAGACTCTTACCGTTGATATGGAAATGTCAGAAGATATTGAAAAGGTAAAAATTTCTTTCCCCTGCCTTATTACGGTGCAAAAAGACATCAACGAACCACGTCTGCCCTCTTATAAAAAGGCGAAGGCGACGGTTGAACGGGAGATTTTGGAATTTACGTTAAAAGACATGGAGGACACCGACGAAAAACACTACGGTTTAAGCGGATCGCCCACTCAGGTGCAGCGCATATTCCCGCCCAATCACGAAAAATCGCAGGAAACTTTGACGGGTACGGGAGAAGCGTTGGCGGATACTATATACGCCATATTGAAGCAGAAAAAATTCGTGGCTTAGGAGGGAGAGAGCATGGGAAAACTTATCGTTCATCAAGATAAAATCACGGATATAAAAGCTCTTATGGCTCTTTGTCCTTTCGGAGCAATGGAGGAAAAAGACGGCAAGTTGGAAATTTCAGCCGCCTGCAAACTCTGCAAACTCTGCGTGAAAAAAGGCGGCGGAGCGGTGGAATTTGTGGAAGAAGTTCAAGCTACCGTGGATAAATCCGCTTGGAAGGGAATAGCCGTCTATGTGGATCATGTTGACAGACGTATTCATCCCGTCACGTTTGAGCTTATAGGAAAGGCGAAAGAGCTTGCCTCTAAGATTAATCAGCCGGTTTACGCCGTATTTATCGGAAACGATATAAAAAAAGAAGCTGAAGAAGTGCTTCATTACGGCGTTGATAAAGTGTTTGTCGCGGACAACGAACTTTTGAAGGATTTTAAGATTGAAACATATACAAAAGCCTTTGAGCTTTTCATAAACATGGTAAAACCCGCCGCTATTTTGGTGGGCGCAACTCCAGTAGGTCGTCAGCTTGCGCCGAGAGTCGCGGCGAGGTTTAAAACGGGGCTTACCGCAGATTGCACCGTTTTGGACATTCGAGAAAATACGGATTTGGTACAAATTCGTCCCGCTTTCGGCGGCAACATTATGGCGGAGATTTTGACTCCCAACACTCGCCCGCAGATGGCGACCGTGCGCTATAAGATTATGGATGCGCCTGAAAGAGAGAGCGAAGCCAATGGAAGTATCGAAGAAATTGTTATCGACGACGATGTTTTGACGTCTCGAGTTGAGGTTTTGGAAATTACCAAGAAGCCTAAGGAAGTCGGCATCGAAAACGCGGACGTTTTGGTTGTTGCCGGGCGCGGCGTTAAGAAGAAAGAAGATTTGAAACTTATTGAAGATTTAGCCGCAGCGTTAGGCGGGGATTTTGCCTGCACTCGTCCGTTAGTTGAATGCGGTTGGATGGACGCGAAACGCCAGATTGGATTATCCGGACGCACGGTGCGTCCAAAACTCATCATTACTTGCGGCGTGTCAGGCGCAATACAGTTTTTGGCGGGCATGGATCATTCGGAAGAGATTTTCGCCATCAATACAGACCCCAAAGCCTCAATTTTTAAAGCGGCAAATTACGCCGTAGTAGGGGATCTTTACGAGATTGTGCCGAAACTCATTGACATGGTGAAAGCGGGGAGGGAGATCTTATGAGCAACTACAAGCAAATGACAGAGGAGGATCTCTCCTACATTGCAAGTTTTATGGACAGGGATCGCCTGCTTTGGAAAGATGAGATAAACGAAGAATACAGTCACGACGAACTTGCCTTCGAGCGTTCTTATCCCGACCTTGTGGCAAGGGTAGTTTCTACGGAAGAGGTGTCGAAACTTTTAGCTTACGCAAACAAGGAGCATATAGCCGTAACCCCGAGGGGCGCAGGCACCGGTCTTGTGGGCGCAGCGGTCGCCGTAGAAAAGGGTTTGATGATTGACACCACTTTAATGAATCACATATTGGAACTGGACGAAGAAAATCTGACTCTTACCACGGAACCGGGCGTACTTTTAATGGAATTGAGAGCCTATGTGGAAGAAAGAGGTTTCTTCTATCCCCCCGACCCGGGCGAAAAATCCGCAACAATCGGCGGCAACATCAGCACTAACGCGGGCGGCATGACCGCCGTAAAATACGGCGTGACCCGAGATTTTGTGCGCGGATTGGAAGTCGTGTTGGCGGACGGCACGATTTTGGAATTGGGCGGAAAAGTTGTAAAGAACAGCTCCGGTTATGATTTAAAAAATATGATAATAGGCTCCGAAGGAACTTTGGCGTTCGTCACAAAAGCCATACTTAGGCTTGTGCCTCTGCCCAAAAAGAACGTAAGCTTGCTTATTCCGTTCCCCACTTTGGAAAAAGCCATCGGAACCGTGCCGCTTATCATAAAATCTAAGTCTGTTCCGACAGCCATTGAATTTATGGAGAGGGAAGTTATTTTAGACGCAGAAGAATATCTTGGCAAAAAATTCCCCGACAATCAGGCGGACGCTTATTTGCTCTTAAAATTCGACGGCAATTCCACGGACGAGATTAACGCCTATTATGAGGACGTGGCGCAAATCTG
This sequence comes from Selenomonadaceae bacterium, assembly GCA_017634675.1. Lineage (GTDB taxonomy): Bacteria > Bacillota > Negativicutes > Selenomonadales > Selenomonadaceae > RGIG9201. The sequence goes on from JAGBMX010000064.1 coordinate 3,150, forward strand.
CCTTGCTCAAGGCGCAATTGACATTCTTATAGCTGACACCGAGGAGAGGTCCACTCCCGTTTGGAAATCCAGAGGCGCGTTCCTCGAAGCCATAAAGGGCAGCACAACCATGATGGACGAGGTTGACGTTGTGGTTCCTCGCAACCGTGTAAACGAGTTTGTGGAGTATGTGCATAATCTCCGTCAAGAAATCGGGATTCGGCTAAAATCCTTCGGTCACGCAGGAGACGGCAATCTTCATGTGTATATTTTGCGGGACGATTTGCCGGAAGACAAATGGCAAGAACTATTAAACTTAGCTATGGACAAGATGTACGCAAAGGCGAAGGAACTTCAGGGTCAAGTTTCGGGCGAACACGGCATTGGACTTGTAAAGCGTCCGTATTTAAAAGAGTCATTGCCCTTTGCCTCGCTTGAAATAATGAGAGGGGTAAAGAAGGCCTTTGATCCGAACAATATCTTAAATCCCCACAAAGTTTGCCAGATGTAGCGTAGTACCCGACCCTCGGCAATACCGAGGGTCAATTAAGAAAGGAAGAACTATATGCTCGCGATTATTGCGGCCATACCCATAATATTGACCATAATTTTAACCGTCGGGCTTAATATGGCGGCTAAAAAGGTCTTGCCTATTTCTTGGCTCTCCATTGTTTTAATTGGGCTGTTTTACTGGGGTATGGATTTCCAACACGTGGCGGCGTACACCGTCATGGGATTTTTGGGTTCCATCGACGTGCTTCTCATTATTTTTGGCGCTATTCTCGTTATGAATACGCTGAACACAGCCGGAGCAATGAAGCGCATCGAAGGAATGTTTAACAGTATCTCTGAAGACGCTCGCATACAGCTTATCATTATCGGTTTTGCATTCAGCGCCTTTATTGAAGGCGCGGCGGGATTCGGCACCCCTGCGGCTCTTTGCGCGCCGCTTCTTATAGGCTTGGGATTTCCTCCCATGGCGGCCGCCATATCCTGCTTAATATTAAATTCTACCCCGGTGCCGTTCGGCGCCGCAGGAACTCCAACCAATGCGGCGATTGCGGCGGTATCCGGTGAATTGTCATCCATAGGAGCCAATGCGGATGCGTGGACGCTTAACCTTGCCTTTGCCAGTTCCTTAGGTATGTGCGTGGGCTGTTTCTTTATTTTAGCGTTTACAATCGGTTTGATTACAAAAATGTTCGGCGAAAAGAAATCTTTTGCCGATGTTATCCCCGTACTTCCATTTTGCTTGTTTACAAGCGTGGTGTTTAGCTCAGTATCGCTGCCCATAGCGTACTTTATCGGCACGGAACTGACTTCTCTTACGGCTGCCGCCGTTACAATTTTTGTGCTTTTGGGAGCGGCGAGAGCCGGATTTCTTACGCCGCCCAAAATTTGGCGGTTCCCCGGAAAAAAAGTCGAAGAAAAACATGAAACCCATGAAAGCAAAGGACAAATGTCGCTTTTTATGGCTTGGTTGCCATATCTCTTCATTTCCCTTTGGCTTGTACTTACCCGCATACCTCAACTTGGTTTAAAGCCCATCATTCAATCTTTCTCCGTAGGGCTTGACAATCTTCTTGGAATTGCCAACGCTTCTTGGTCGCTAAAATTCGTCAACAATCCGGGCGTGTTCCCCTTTATGTTGGCGGTGGTTATAGCGATTTTCCTCTACGGCTTGAAAGGCGAACAGGTTAAAGGCATTGTCCAAAAATCGTGGAACCAATGCGTAGGCGCATTTATCGCCTTGCTCTTCGGTTTTGCCTTAGTTTATATGTACCGTTATTCGGACGCAAATTCAACCGGTTACGCCTCCATGTTAATCAGCATGGCGGAAGGCATGGCAAATCTTGCGGGTGAGAATTTCTTCTTCGCCGCGCCTTTTATAGGCACAATCGGCTCCTTTATGTTCGGCTCGAACACGGTGTCAAACGTAATGTTTACGCCGCTTCAATTTGAAACAGCGCGTATTTTGGACCTGCCAACGTTAATCATCGTCGCTCTCCAAAATCAAGGCGGCGCGATAGGAAACATGGTGTGCATCAACAACATTGTGGCTGTCTGCGCCACAACGGGCATTTCGGGAGTGGAAGGAAAATTAATCCGCACAAATATCGCTCCATGGATTATGTACTATGTTGTGCTCATTGTCGTTGCTTTGGCGTTGGTTAAACTTGGGTTTGAGTAGATTTAGCTTAAATTAAAATTTTATCTCGAATATTCTGTTTGAAAAAGACAATCTTAGAAAATTATTTCTTGGATTGTCTTTTCATTGTTGAGAGTTATCATATGGCGCAAAGCGGTTGCAATAGTCGGGAGTTCCTTTATGGTTATTAAACGATTTTTTAAGAATAATATTGATTTAACGTTGGCGATAATTTTTGCTACAATTACTTGTTTAATTGCTCCTCCGTCCGCATCTCTTGTTATTAGGCGTTTGAACATACCGCTTTTAGGGTTGTTAATCGCGCTCATGTGCATAGTGGCGGGTTTTCGTCTAAGCGGTTTTTTTGACGCCATTATACAACGCTTTTTTAAAGGCGATGTTACGGAAAGAAGCGTAGCCAGATTTTTCATCTTTGCCTGTTATTTCAGCTCAATGCTTATAACTAACGATGTGGCTCTTATCATATTCGTTCCCACAGCTATCTTTACTTTTACAAAATTAAACCGAGTCAGAGTTATTGCGCCAACCGTCGTGTTGGCAACAATAGCGGCAAATTTGGGAAGTATGCTCACTCCCATCGGCAATCCGCAGAACCTCTTTATATATTCCCGCTATACCCTTTCGTTAAATGAATTTTTATCAATTACGGCTCCTTTTGTCGTCTTAAGCGGCGTTATTGTATGTTTGGCAACATTTTTTTTGCCGAATTCAAGAATAAAAATAAGAATTGGCAAAAATAAAAAACTTCCAGTAAAAAATTTGGGGTTTTTGGCAATTTTATTTTTACTTTGCCTGCTTCATGTAATTCGCTTAATACCGTTTTCGATACTTGCGCTTATCGTGTTTCCGTCAATATTTTTATTGAACCGCAAACTTTTTTTGAAAGCCGATTACAAGCTTATTTTCCTCTTTGCAACATTATTTATCGGAGTGGGGAATTTAAGCGAAATTCAATTTTTCAAAAACATATCGCAAATTTTGTCGGGACATGAAATGGCGGTTTCGATAATTTTAAGTCAAATAATATCAAACGTTCCCGCGACTGTGTTGCTCTCTGAATTTACGAATTCGTACGAACCTCTCTTAATTGGCGTAAACATTGGAGGTCTTGGAACCATTATTGCCTCCATGGCAAGCCTTATTTCTTTTAAAGCGTACATGGAAATGCGCTTCAGCAAAATGGGATATTATTTGATATTGTTTACTCTTGGCAATTTGTTTATGCTTGCCATACTTCTTGCGTATTATAAAATTTTGTATTAAAAAACCCCCTTGCGGGGGCTTTTTAATTTAAAACTCATAAAGTTTCTCAACCTTATGATAATGGGTGTGCAAAAGTTCATGCGCTCTTTCGCTTAAGGGTTCTCCGAGATATTCCTTGTAAAGAGTGATTATGTCGGGATTTTCGTGGGATTTCCTGATGGGAAGGCTGCGGTCGATTTCGTAGAGCGCTTCCATTCGTTTTTGCTTTATCGCATTGGTTGTGCCGATGGGCTGACCGCCGCCGCCTATGCAACCGCCGGGGCAAGCCATGATTTCAATGAAGTCGTAGGGGGATTTTCCCTTTTTCACATCTTCCATCAAAATCTTTGCGTTCTTTAACGTATGCGCTATGGCGACTTTTACTTTCCTTTCGCCCAGATCCACCTCGGCTTCCTTAATGCCTTTAAATCCGCGCACATCCTCAAATTCTATGCGGGGAAGCGTCTGACCCGTGAATTTTTCGTATACGGTGCGAAGCGCGGCTTCCATAACGCCGCCGGTTGTGCCGAAAATTGCTCCGGCTCCGCTGCCTGTGCCAAGCGGACTGTCAAAATCGCTTTCGGGCAAATCCTTAAACGAGATGCCAACGTATTTAATGAGTTTGATAAGTTCGCGGGTTGTGAGGACTACATCAACGTCCCTCATGCCGTCCCTTCCCATTTCGGGACGCGCCGCCTCAAATTTCTTCGCTGTGCAGGGCATGATGGAAACAGTCACAACGTCTTTAACGTCTATACCCGCTTTTTCGGGATAGTAAGTCTTTGCGATTGCGCCGAACATACTCATTGGAGATTTTGCGGAAGAGAGATGGTCTTTGAAATCCCCGTAATTTTTCTCCAAGAAATTTACCCAGCCGGGGCTGCATGAAGTTATCATTGGGAACACGCCGTTGTTTTTGATGCGGTGTATAAACTCGGAGCCTTCTTCCATAATGGTAAGATCCGCGCCGAAATTGGTGTCGAATACTTTATCGAAACCAAGCAAACGAAGCGCCTGCACCATTTGTCCCGTGACGATTTCGCCGGGTTTCATGCCGAACGCATCGCCAAGCGCTACGCGAACGGAAGGCGCAACCTGAACTATTACGTGTTTCTTAGGATCTTGCAATGCGTCAAGTACAGCGTCCGTATCGTCTTTTTCAACTATAGCGCCCGTCGGGCAAACGATGGAGCATTGACCGCAAAGCACGCAGTCCGTTGCTTCCATAGGTCTGTCGTAAGCCGTAGTTACGCCAATCTCGCTGGAGCGGTGATTATATGTAAGCGCGGCGATGCCTTGTATATCTTTGCAAGCCCTAATGCAGCGTCCGCAACGGATACACTTCGACGGGTCGCGCATAATGCTCGGATTGGTTTTAATTCGCGGCTCGTGTTTTACGACGCTTGGCAAATGAGATTCCAATATGTTAAACCTGCTGCAAAGTTCCTGCAAATCGCAGTTTTGGTTGCGCGGGCAGCTAAGGCAGTCCTTGTTGTGGTTCGCAAGCATAAGCTGCAAGATAGCGACTTGCGTATCTCTCACTATGGGAGTATCGGTAAAGACTTCCATGCCTTCCCAAACTTCCGTTGAACAGGCGGCAAGCAAACGCTTTTTCCCCGTCACCTCAACGGAGCATATACGACAGTGCGCCTTTATGCGCTGATCTTCGTGATAGCAGAGGTGAGGAATATCTATACCGATTTTTTTCGCCGCCGCCAATATTTTTGTGCCTTTTTCGACTTCAACGGGTATATTGTTTATGGTAAGATGCACCATTTGTACTTCCGACATTATTTCGCACCTCCGATTTCGAAGAGCTCTGGAAAGAGTTTCATAGCGGACATAAGGGTATTTTGAGCCGTTTCGCCAAGCCCGCAGAGGGAGGACATACTCATGACCCTGGCTATTTTCTTCATCATGCAGATATCCGTTTCAGTTGCGGTACCCTCCGCCATTTTTTCAAGAATAATCTTTATATGAAGGTTGCCTTCTCGACAAGGGGTGCATTGTCCGCAACTTTCTTCCGAGAAGAAATCCTGGTTCATTCTCAAAAAGTCAAGGACGCTCGTTCTTTCGTCGATAACCAATATGCCACCGGAACCTACCATAACTCCTGCCGCCCGTAAATCTTCATAAGTGTAGGGAGTGTCTAAAATAGCGTCGGTTGCGATTTTACCCGAAGCGCCGCCGAACTGTATAAGACGAATCTTGCGATTGTCCTGCACGCCGCCCGCCAAATCATAGATGATTTCACGCACGGTAACGCCGAAGGGAATTTCAAACACTCCGGGCTTGTTTACATTACCCGCTACGCTTATCATCTTAGTGCCTACGGAAATGCCGCGGACGATAGACATATAAACCTTTTCGTCGTCAAGGATTAAGTGAGGAACAATCGAAAGACTTTCCACGTTGTTTAAGCAAGTGGGTCGAGCGAATGCGCCGCTTTGTTTTATAAATGGCGGTTTCATGCGTGGACGCCCCGCTTTTCCTTCGATGGAGCGGATAAGCGCCGTGCCTTCACCGCAAACATAAGCCCCCGCGCCGGAATATAGCTTGATATTAAAATCAAAACCCTTGTTTAAGATATTTTTCCCAAGGAAACCGTATTCCTTAGCTTGCGCAATAGCGTTCAACAAAATGGGACGATAGCAGGCGTATTCGGCGCGCATATAGATAAAACCTTCCGTTGCGCCAATAACGTAACCCGCTATAATCATGGCTTCTATTAAGTTGAAAGGGTCGTTCTTAATAAGCTCCCTATCCTTAAAAGTTGTAGTTTCGCCTTCGTCGGCGTTGCAGATTATTATCTTATTTTCACCTTTTACATCTCTTGCCTGAGACCATTTGCGCCCGACGTCGTACTCTGCGCCGCCTCTGCCTCTTATCTTTGCGGCGGCAAGGAGTTCAAGCACCGAATCGGGGCCGTCGGCGACAGCCTTCTTTAGCGCGGAAAATCCGCCAATTTCCATGTACTCGCTTATAGATTCAACGTTATATTTTCCAAAATTTTTGGTTAAAAATTTCACGGTTGTCATGACACACCCTCCTCAAGGCAAGGAGCGAAGCAGCTCTTCAATTTTTTCCTGCGTATTTAAATGGTCGTAAATCTTACCGTTAATACGCACCGAAGGAGCGCGGTCGCACGCGCCGTAGCAAGCGCAGGTCTCTAATGTAAAACGCCCGTCGTAGGTGGTCTCTCCAAGCTTTATGTCCAACAAATTCTCAAAAGTTTTCAGCAAGAAATCAGTATTCACTTGATTTACACGGCACGCCGGGGAACTGCATATCTGAATGGGATATTTTGCCCTTGGCGTAGACGATAGCTGCGCATAAAAATTCAAGCAGTCAAAAATCTGCGTTATTGGCAGCGATAACCTATCCGCCAGATAATAAGCCGTAGGCTCCGGAACATAACGCATTTCCTCCAAATCCTGAACCTCCAATAAAATGCCGACGATTTGCGTCGGGTCGTTATCGTGCGCGTCCAAGACAAAATCAATCTTCGTCTTTAGCTCCGCAGACAACGGATAGTTGCTTTTTTGCGCGGTAAGCATAAATTGCCCTCCTTATTTTCTTCATACACAAATTCTTCTTTCTTTCTCTTTTTCTTTTTTGAAAAAAAGAAAAAGAGAAAGAAAGAAGCAAAGAAAGAGAAAAAGAAAAAACTTTAATGAACATGAACTCTTAGTTTTAGATACAACGTATCATGTTTTTACTAAACCGGTTGTTAAAGTTTTTTTCTCTTTTTCTTTTCTTACTTTTCTTTTTCTCTTTTTTTACAAAAAAAGAGAAAAAGAAAAGTAAGAATTTTCAACAACCACCAACTATTCCTTAGGATTATATTCCATGATTTTAATATCGGGTTCTTTGTTTAGGTTGATTATTTCGTGGTTTTCGGTGCTGATTATGGGTAGCGCGGCAAAATCTCCGGGGAAAGCGGCGACTTTTCCGTTTATTCCGTTGTTTAGCGTGACTCTAGAACCTAAAAATGCGTCCTTCATGTGATTTAAAAAGGGAACGCAAACGGTAGGGTCAAGAGTGGTGTAGATGTGTTCGGTTATATAGGAAAAAGCGTCGAAAGGGGTTTGCTTTTTGTACCCTTCGCGTTCCGTTGTGGTGTTGTCGTAAAAATCCGCCAACGCCACAATACTTGAATAAATATGAATTTCACTGCCCTTTAAACCGCTTGGAAACCCTGTGCCGTCCATACGTTCGTGATGCTCTCTGGCGGCGCGTTTAACGCCTTCTGCTATATCCGGCATATTGGAAAGAATTTTATAGCCTTCTTCCGTATGGGATTGGTACTCTAAAAGGTCGTCACCCTGAAGTTTGTCTATTCTTTTGTCAAGAATCCGCCTTGGGAGAGCGGTTTTTCCCGCATCGTGAAAAAATCCCGCAAGCATTATATCTCTTTGCCTTATTGGATCGTATTGCATCCACTTGGCAATTACCCCGGAAAGTATTGACACCCTAAGGGAATGTTGATATATATCATCGTCCACATGGCTCATGTCGAAAAGATGGTCTATAACGCCGCTTGATTTTGCGAGAGGCGTGACTGCGTTGGAGACAACGGCGTGAGCCGCCGCAGATTTTTTATCCTTTTCCTGCTCCATATCGGTAAAAATTTCCTTCGCCACGGTGACGACCGCGTTATAGTCTTTTACAAAGGCGTTGCTTTTGTTAAAAACTGCGGAAGCCGCCTGAAAATTTTTCGACAGTTCGTATTCGTCTTTTATGTAAACAACGGGGATATTAAGATAGTTAAGTCTTGTGATATGAGCCTTTTTTAATACTGTGCCTTCGCTAATCATAACGATATGGTCGTCGTTTACAAGGGAGCGCGCAAGCACATCGCCTTCTTTTATATCTTCAACAGAAACAGCTCGCAAGAAAAATCACTCCCATCTTTAAATCTAGCCATGATTTTATAATTCTATGCAAAAAAAAAAAATCCTACCCTAAAAATTTTCTTTCTTTCCTTTTTTTAAAATTTAACGAAAAATGCAACCGCTCCGCCCCGTCGTTTTGCGGCTGTTCATACTTTGAGATGGAGGGTAGGGGAGAGTGTTTAGATTTTCAAAGGCTGTGAAGGTTTTTTAGAGATGTTGTGTAATGTGAATTTTCTTTTTTTCGATATAGAGAGTGAGAGCAAAATATATCATAATTTCTAGGAGGAATTTTTATGAGCAAAACTTACGGTTATGTGCGGGTGTCGACTCAGGAACAGCATACGGATAGGCAGATTGCCGCCATGCTTAAAGCGGGGGTTTTGGCTGAAAATATTTTTTCGGATAAATTATCCGGGAAAAATTTCGACCGCCCGAATTACAAGAGGATGATGAAGGCGCTTCGTCCGGGGGACAGGCTGATAATTGCAAGCATAGATCGATTGGGGCGAGATTGTTATGAAACCATAGACCAATGGCGGCTTATTACATGTAAAAAAATGGTGCAAATTATCGTGATGGATATGGATTTTTTGGAAGATTTGCAGACAAGAGACGTATTCGGGCGTATGCTTGGAGATATAATGCTTTATATTATGTCGTATTTTGCGCAGTTGGAGCGAGAAAAGCTTATAGCAAGGCAAAGAGAGGGCATAGCGGCGGCAAAAGCAAGAGGCGTTAAATTCGGTCGCAAGGAAATAAAAAAGCCTCGAAAATTCGAGGCGATATTAAAAAAGTGGCAAGCGAAGGAAATTACGACGATTAAAGCAGCAAAGTTATTAGGTGTCTCCCGCCCGACTTTCTTAAAGTGGACCCGAAATTAAAATCGGAAAAACTCAAACGGGTCTTGTTTATTGGGTTCGGTGTTGGTTTATCATGGAGTGTATGTATAGTAAATTTATCCGAAGTCGCATAAAAATCATGAAAAAAGACCAGAACGTTTTAGTGAAAAATTTTAACGGTAAAAAGCGTGAAACCACAAACATTCAGTGGTTTCACGCTTTTTGCCGTTGAGGTTTAATGATACAGATAAATCAAACCTGCGATTTGCAATATGAGTATGAACGGGAGACCATATTTGAATTTCAAATGCAATGTCTTATGCCGAAAAAATTTCATAGCAACGATTGATCCAACGCTACCGCCAACGAGAGCAACGGCAAGGAGCGTCATTTCCGGTACTCGACGCCACTTACGAATAGCGCAAAGTTTATCCCAACCGTAAACTGCTACTGCCACAATATTGATGACGGCAAAATACCATGCTGTCAAATTATGTCCGTTAAATTCCATCAATCATCTTGCCTTGCAATATCGTTATTTAAATAAATCCTTCACTTTATCCATAAAACTTTTCTGTTCGGGATCTACATTATCTCCGCATAGTTTGCCAAACTCCCTAAGGGCTTGTTTTTGCTTGTCATTTAATTTTTGCGGCGTCAGAACTTTTATTACCACGTGTTCATCGCCTCTGCCGTTTCCTCTTAAATAAGGAATACCCTTTTCTCTTACCCTTAAAACCTTGCCTGTCTGAATACCTTCGGGAATGGTAACTTCAACCTGTCCGTCGATGGTAGGCACCTTCACCGTATCGCCTAAAGCCGCTTGGACGAAGGATATTGGCATTTCTACGATAACGTCGTTGCCCCGTCTGGTAAAGAGTTTATGCGGCTTTACAAAGAGATATACGTATAAATCTCCGTTTTCTCCGCCTCTGCTACCCGCCTCGCCGCCTCCGGCGATACGAACTCTGGAGCCCTCTCCCACGCCTTTTGGAATATGCACCTTGATTTTTCTCTTAACCCGTTGCTTGCCGCTGCCGCCGCAAGTTTTGCATGGATTTTTGACGATTTGTCCAGTACCGTGGCACCTTGAGCAAGTTCTTCTGTTTACAACGGTACCGAAAGGCGTTCTTTGGGTGACTTCCTGCTGGCCTCTGCCGTGGCAATCCGGGCATTCTTCGGGTTTTGTGCCTTTAGCTGCGCCGCTTCCGCCGCAGGTAGGACAATTTTCAGTTCTCGGTACCTCAAGCTCCGCATCCTTACCAAACGCCGCTTCTTCAAAGCTAATTTCAAGATCGTACCTAAGGTCGCTCCCGCGCTCGGGTCCTCGTTTTGCGCCGCCGCTTCGACTTCCGCTGCCAAAGAACATATCGAAGATATCCCCAAAGCCTTCCGCTTGGAAACCGCCGCCACCGCCAAAACCTCCAAAACCGCCGAAGCCTCCAAAGCCGCCGGCTCCGGCGCTTGCGCCCGTTCCCGCTTCAAAGGCGGCGTGTCCGAATTGGTCGTACTGCGCCTTCTTTTGCGGATCCTTTAGTATATCATAAGCTTCGTTAATCTCTTTGGACTTTTCTCTTGCTTCTTCCTTGTTGTCGGGATTGCGGTCGGGATGATATTTTAATATCATCTTTTTGTAAGCTCGCTTTATCTCCGCATCCGTCGCATCCTTCGTGACCCCTAAAACCTCATAATAATCTCTTTTACTCACATCTTTCCTCCACCTTCGTTGGGGCTTCTCATTTTAGTTGGGGCTCTGCCCTTAACCCGGCAGGGCGCTGCCCTGCACCCGCCAAAGGGCGCAGCCCTCGCTCCCAGTTATTGGAATTTGGGGTTTAACAGTTTATAATTCATAATTATGAATTATGAATTATTTACGTATAACCTTTTTTGGCTCGTTCCTCTTTGAGAAACGAGCCAAAGGGTATCGTTTTATTTTTTATCGTCCTTAACCTCTGTAAACTCAGCGTCAACCACATCATCGTCGTTGGATGCGCCCTTATTATCGCTTGTGGCTTCCGTTGCGTTTGTTGGGCCGCCTGCGGCGTTTGCCGCTGCGTCAGCCGCCTGATACGCCGCCGCGCTCATTTCGTAAAGAGGTTTCTGCAAATTCTCCGTGGCTTTCTTAATCGCTTCGGTATCATCGCCCTTTAAGGCTTCCTTAACCTTTTCGATAGCGGATTTAACTTCGTCAACCTTAGCCGAATCTGCTTTATCCCCGAGGTCTTTTATCGTTTTTTCCGCTTGATATACCAAAGAATCCGCCTGATTCTTTACGTCAATGGCTTCTTTTTGCTTCTTATCTTCAGCCGCATGGGCTTCCGCCTCTTTTACCATGCGGTCTATATCTTCCTTGCTCATGCCGCTGCCGGACTGAATTGTAATCTTTTGTTCCTTGCCCGTGCCCAAGTCTTTTGCAGATACCTTAACGATACCGTTTTCGTCAATATCAAAGGTAACTTCGATGCGGGGGACGCCGCGGGGCGCGGGAGGAATATCGGAAAGCTCGAAACGTCCCAAAGTCTTGTTGCCGGCAGCCATTTCGCGCTCGCCCTGCAACACATGGATGTCAACCGCAGGCTGATTATCCGCAGCCGTGGAGAACACTTGGCTCTTTGAAGTAGGGATAGCGGTATTTCTTTCAATCAACTTCGTGCAAACGCCGCCTAAAGTTTCGATGCCGAGAGAAAGAGGGGTTACATCCACAAGCGCAATATTCTTTTTAACGTCGCCGCCGATAATACCGCCTTGGATAGCCGCGCCGACGGATACGCATTCATCGGGGTTTACGCCCTTGGAAGGCTCCTTGCCGAGCTGTTTCCTGATAGCGTCCTGCACGGCGGGAATACGGGAAGAACCGCCCACTAAGATTATCTTGTCAATATCCGAGCCGGAAAGTCCCGCGTCCTGCATAGCCTGACGAGTAGGCGCCATTGTGCGCTCCACAAGGTCTGCCGTAAGTTCGTCAAATTTTGCCCTTGTAAGAGTAAGGTCTAAATGCTTAGGCCCCGACGCGTCAGCCGTAATAAAGGGAAGGTTAATATTGGTCTGAGTCATACTGGAAAGTTCGATTTTCGCCTTTTCAGCCGCTTCTTTCAAACGCTGCGCCGCCATCTTATCAGCCGAAAGGTCGATACCGTTCTCCTTCTTAAACTCCTCAACCATCCAGTCCATGACCTTCTTATCAAAGTCATCGCCGCCAAGATGTGTGTCGCCGCTTGTCGCCTGCACCAAGAATGCGCCGTCGGAGAGATCCAAAATGGAAACATCGAATGTGCCGCCGCCCAAGTCAAATACCAAAATCGTTTCGTCGCTGTCCTTATCAAGCCCGTAAGCGATAGCCGCCGCCGTAGGCTCGTTTATGATACGCTCTACCTCTAAACCGGCGATTTTACCTGCGTCCTTAGTAGCTTGACGCTGACTGTCGTTAAAATATGCGGGAACGGTGATAACGGCTCTGGTTACTTCCTCGCCCAAATAAGCCTCCGCATCGGCTTTCAATTTCTGCAACACCATTGCGGAAATTTCCGGCGGGGTATAGTTCTTATCGTCTATAGCCACTTTGTAACTTGTTTCGCCCATGTGACGCTTAATGGACGCAATAGTGCGATCCGGGTTAGACACCGCCTGACGCTTTGCAAGCTGTCCCACCAGACGTTGACCGTCCTTAGTAAAACCTACAACAGAAGGCGTAATGCGGCTTCCCTCGGGATTTGTAATAACTGTAGGCTCGCCGCCTTCCATAACAGACACAACCGAATTTGTCGTCCCTAAATCTATTCCTATTACCTTAGACATATATATTCCTCCCAAGTTAATGTTGATTTTTACATATAATTTCTTTCTTTTCTTTTTTCTCATTTTTTGTAAAAAAAGAGAAAAAAGAAAAGAAACAAAAGAAA
>JAGBMX010000065.1 GCA_017634675.1 Selenomonadaceae bacterium
CGAAAATTTCCCTTTCAGAGAAAACCCCTCCGCCCTTCGGGCACCTCCCCTTTCAGGGGAGGCTCTCTGATTTTCACTTTTGCGGATGTGAAGTGGAAATTTCCCGTTCTAGTGCCTCCCCTGAAAGGGGAGGGGGACCGCGAAGCGGTGGTGGGGTTGACCGTGAAAAGCTCTATTTGAACCTTTTATATTCAATTATAAATTTTTATGAAACGGCCGTGTTCTTAAGGCAACCTCTAAAAACCGTTCTTTTCTTTCTTTTTCTTGAAAGAAAAAGAAAGAAAAGAACCAAAAGAAAGAAAAAGAACTTTAATATAAAAATATAAAAGTGTAATGTTTAAACCTAGACTTAAACTTGATAAAGTTTTTTCTTTTCTCTTTTTCTTTGTTACTTTCTTTTTCTCTTTTCTTTTTTTCAAAAAAGAAAAGAGAAAAAGAAAGTAAGGTTTTTAGAGATGCCCTTAACCTGCTTAATAAAGAAGCCTGTCGGAAAAATTTCCCGACAGGCTTCTTTATTTAACCACGCTCTTAATGGCCTCCATCAATTTTGGAACGTCCAAAGGTTTTGCCACGTGCATGTTCATGCCCGCCTTTTTGGCGTTTTCCACGTCCTCTTGGAAGGCGTTCGCCGTCATCGCTATAATGGGGATGCTGTTTAACCGTTCGTCATTTAATCGACGAATGGCTTTAGCGCAGTCGTAGCCGTTCATTATCGGCATTTGAATGTCCATCAAAATCAGGTCGTACGGCGCATTTTCGGAAAGTATCACCTTTTCAAGGGCAATCTTGCCGTTCTGGGCAAAGTCAACCTTCATACCGTATTCGGAAAGTATCATGGCGGCGATTTCCCTGTTCATCTCCATATCTTCAACCAGGAGAACATGAAGATTATTGAAATCTACTTCTTGCTCCGTTTCCGAAATTTTTTCAACGTTTTCAGCCTTAGGCGGATTTTTAACTATCGGGAGAGCTAGGTTTATAATGAAAGCGGAGCCTTTGCCCTTTTTTGATTCCACCCGTATCGAGCCGCCCATTAATTCAATTACTGATTTGGTTATGCTCATGCCAAGCCCCGTGCCTTGAATTTCCGACGCAGAGCGTTCTCTTGCGTAAGCCTCAAAGACTGTCGCCGCAAATGCGTCGCTCATGCCTACGCCTGAATCTATTACCCGTATTTCGTAATAGGCGAGATTTTCTTTAAGCTCGCTTTCATCCGACGTCTTGCCGGATAAGATTCTGGTTCTGGCTTCATATTCCTCTTTCTCAAGCTCGCGCATCGTGACCCGCACAAAGCCTGTCTCCGTAAATTTATAGGCGTTGCCGATTAGATTTAACAGCACCCTTGAAATGCCTTTCGCATCAGCTTCAACCCATTCGTTCTTTATATCAATTTTTATCTCGAATTTAAGCCCCTTCTCCTCCATCTGGTTGATAAAGAGGTCTTTCATGGAAACCACGGTATCTTTTATATTGATATCCTCGATTTCAAGATTGAACTTCCCGTTTTCAATGCGGGATAATTCAAGTATGTCATTAATAAGCGACAGCAGATGATCGCTTGCCATCTCGATTTTATTCAGGTAGTCCGCGGTCTTGCCGCTTATCTCCTCCTTCTTCATTAAGTTTACATAGCCCACTATGGCGTTCATGGGCGTTCTTATATCGTGGCTCATATTGAAAAAGAAGGTGCTCTTTGATACAGCTTCCTTTTCCATCAAGGTCTTTTCGATTTCCACCGATTTTTCTCTTGCCATCATCATATTATATATGGTGAACATGATGTATAGCGACATTATCATAATTATTAACTGTACTATGTTGTGAAAGGAAAGTGAACCTTCCATCCTGTCAAGGTTTTCTTGAAGGAAGATTTTATGTTCTTTTTCAAGAAGCTGATTCATATGAATGCCGCGTTCTTTTAATTCTTTAATGTGATGGTCGTTCAGTACCACCAAAGTTTCATGTATGGTTGCCTTTATTGATTCTCTCATCCACAAGAGGGAAGTAAAGAATATCATGGATAGGAGGATTATCCAAACAACGGTGGATTTACCGAAACGCCTTGCCATATCCCTTTGGTATATATAGCGGAAGAATGCGAAACCCACTATTGACCAAGCGATGATTATAAGATAACTTTCGGTGGCAAGATTAGCTATAGACGATGACCAAGGCACTACAAAATATAAAAAGAAGAACGCAGAAATCAAAAATCCGACGCCGCCCGTTAATTTTACGAGTTTATTCCCGTCTCTTTCAGCGGTAGCGTAAGCCGCAGCGGAGGTATAAGCGTAAGCTATGGTTGCGCCTATGCTGTTTACGTCGATAATCCAGCTTATGGCGCTTCTGCCCAAAAAAAGCACCGGTATGGACACCAACAATATCATAAGCACCGTAAGGTTCGGAACCCCGTCCGACGTAAGATGCATAAAGCGCTTTGGCAGAAGGTTGTCCCTTGCCATGGCGTAAAGCAATCTCGAAGCCGCTATGGTGTTTCCGAGAAGCCCCGTCACTACTCCGCAAAATAAGGTTACGCCTAAAAGGACAAGTCCCTGCGTTCCCAAATACTTATCCACGGCATGAAAAACAGGCAGGGCGTAAAGCCCGTGCATACCGTCCAAGTTGTTAATGTAAGCGAGCCATGATCCGTAGGCGTAGGGTGTGGCGGATATGGCCACAAACGAGAGGGCAACATACGCAAAAATCGCCGCCACTATCGCCGCCGCCATTATTTTGAAGCTTTTTGCAACGTCGAATTTAAATTCTTCCGTAGAATTTGAAATGGACTCAAACCCCGCGAACGCCCAAGGCGCAAGCGCCACTATTCCCAATATGCTTACGGCTACGGGTTTATTTATGGCAAAATGTGGAGTTTGGGTAAAAAGCTCCATACCGTTTACATTTACCGCCGCAATCAATCCGACGGTAATGCCAAATAGCATAAAAACCGCCATAATCGTCTGTATCTTTACCGCCAAAGCCTTATGTCTGGAAGCAATTCTGCTGAACACCACCATAGCGAGGATTTCTGCCAATATTTCCCCAAAATACACGTCAAAACCGACGATTGTATAAAGATACCCAACCTTTAAAAAATCTCCCGCCAAATTTCGAAATATCAAGGCCAGAGCCGTAACGTTCGCCAAAGTAATTGCGATAAACACGAGGAGCAAGAACCACGAGGCGATAAATCCGTGGTCGTATCCGAAGGCGAACTTACTGAAGGCGTAAGTACCGCCCGAGTCCTTGTGCCTGTTCATCATATAGTGATAATTATATCCGATAAGGAGCATGACAACGCCGCCAAGCCCCATTCCCAAGGCGACGCCCAAAGGTCCGCCTATAGGCAAAAACACCGTGGCAGGCATGATAAACGCGCCCCATCCAACGGCGCATCCTAAAGCGAGGCCAAACGCGCCTAGCGGCGTTAAATACGGTTTTAATTTTGTGTGATTCATTGTACTTCCTTTGTTGGGCACTGCCCTTATTTTGTTGGGGCGCTGCCCCAAACCCTGCCAAAGTAGCTTCGCCCCTTTGGACTCCCACATTTGTTTAAAGATTATCTTCCATAAACTTTAACAATTCATCAGGAGCGATTGCAGGAACTTCGCTGTTTATAAAATCTCTTAAATTTGCTGTTACGATATAATCGCAACCGGCTTCTTTTGCGCACTTATCTTGCAAACAATCCTCAAAGTCCGAAAAATCTTCATTTTGTATGGCGTTTATCACTTCGTCCTGACTTGCTCCAGCTACCGTAAGTATATTGGAAAGCCGAAGCATCATTCTCCGACGCTCTCTTTCACTTACTTTTCTGCACAAATACCAAATTATCGATAATGAATGAAACGCCAAATATCCGTATATTTTTCCCCTTGCGCAAAAACTCATGATTTTCAAAGCTTCTTTGGAAAAAGGATCGTTTCTTTCGGAAAGAAAAGTAAACGCTATATTCGTGTCAATCAAAATGCGTAATTTTCGTTTCAAAATTTATTTTCTCCTTACATTGCACAGAAAAAATAATTCTTTAAAGACGCCCTTAAATCATAAAAAAGAATATTTTGCTTTCATTGCTTCAAAACGTTCTTCTTCATAAGATTTCGGTTCCGTTGCCGCAAATTTCTTGCGCAATTCCAACAGTTCGGCAAAAGCCTCCTCTTTCCTTCTGATTTCTTCCTTCTCGTCCTTGCTTGCTCTATTTTCTTCAATAAATTTTTTTATGGAATTTACTATAACAATAAGCTGACTTTCATTCAATTTGCCTAACAACCGATACGCTTCCTCCACCATCGGACTGACAATGTTGCTTTGCGTAACCGCTGACATTCTGTTTCATCTCCTTTTCATTTACACCATGCGACAAAACTTCTTGCCTCGTCGTTTTTCATCATAATGTGTTCAAAAGCTTCCCTCGCCTCGTCGAAATTCTTCCTGTAATACGCAAGTTTAAGTAGATACATATAATATTTATCGTTATTGTTTGTCACTCTTTGCAAAAGATTGTACGCAGCGTCGAATTCGCGCCTATCTATAAGTTCGTCAAGAAGACTGTAGATAACGTCGCTATGTAAGCCTAACGCAATAAGCGCAAACCTTGCCAATACTTTTGTCGATGCGGTATAACGCATAGCGAGCGCACATTCCTTAAAAGCGTTTCGGTCAATGGCGGCTTCCCCCACAAAGGCCGCCGCCACTATATTCTTATGGTCTACCGAGAGATATTTGAGGAAGGGTTTAAACTCCTCGTACTCATGTTGATTTAACCCTAAGAAAATGCTTACACATTCTTGTTGCAATTCTTTTATAACTGGGATTAAAGCCTTTATATCAACGACTCTTTCATCAGATTTTGTTTCATTAAAGAATTGCCGCGGCACTATTTCCCTCAAAAATTCCATATTCGTCGAATCACAATAATAATTATAAAATGAAACGATTATATTGTAGTAGGCGTGGAGTTTCTTGATAATTTCCTTAAAGGCGCCAAAAAAGTCGCCCTTACATAAAAAATATTTATAGGAATTTTCTTCGGGATTTACTAACGCTAAATATTTTTCGTCATATGGCAGATTGCAAAAAGCCGCCCTTAAAAAATTTTTGTCCTCGTCCTTCATCTTTTCGGTGGCTTTGTCAAATGCCGCCAAGGTTTCCTTAGGATCCTTATCCCTGTAACAATTAGCGAAAAACCCCATCACTTCGGTTTTGTCGGGAGCCGCAGCGAGCGCCGAGCCAATCCTGTCGTAAGCGGTTGCATCCATTTCGTTTTTTATAAAGCGTATCTTTGCGGTCTTATAATTTACGTCCCAAATAAACCCTTCAAAGAAATGATCCTGATCTTCCGCCAGAATATCGCCTTTGATCCTTTCAAAGAAGAGTTCCCCAAATTTTTCAGCTTCCAAGTAATTCTTTATCATCATCAACAATCTAAACTTGATGTATACCAAGTCCGGGTAATTTTTGGTACGCTTCAAGCCTTCGTCCACGGTCTTAATAATGTTTTCGTAAGCTTCGCCCGTTTCTGTCTGCGCCCTTGCCAAGAGAAAATAGGTCTTAGCCAAAAATTCGGAAAGTTCTGCGTCGGAACCCGCTAAAGCAATCTTTGCGTATTTGGCAACATTCTCAAAATCCCTCAAAGTAGTATAAGAAGTCGCCATGTACGAGGCTTGAAGCGGGGTAATTTTTCCCGATTTTTCAACGTCTTGTTTCAACAGTTCCAGGTTACGCGCAGCCTTCTCTTTGTTGATATGGCTGCTGTACCCGGTATGAACGAGCCAAATCCCCGTATCGTACGATTGGCACGGCTCGTTTCCGGTATAGCGCAGATATTCGTGTATTCTCTCTTTATATTTAAGATTAGGCAAATTCCTAAATATACGGTGTTGGTTCATGTCTGAAACCAACTTATTGTTATCGTCTATATCAATACTGTGTTGCACAACGGTGACAAGTTTGATGTTCCTGTTTTTATGCAGCTTGTTTATAACAGACTTTACTTTCTTCCTGTCTTCTTTTTCAAAATACTCGTCCGCGTCCGGAAAACAAATCCATTCTCCCGTAGCCTTAGAAAGGGCGTAGTTCTTCGCTGCGGAAAAGTCATCCCTCCACTTGAAATAAAGAGGCTCTATGCCCATTTCCCTCAAGATTTCGCAGGACTTATCGCTAGACCCTGTATCGACGGCTATTACCTCATCGCCTATTTCAAGGGCAGACTCCGCCCACTTCCTTATATTCTCCTCCTCGTCCTTAAACACGCAGCAATAGGAAATTTTCGGCATGTTTATCCTCCTTACTTAAAGGTAAGTTTCTTGTTTTATTTTTCTCTTTCTTTTTTGTAAAAAAGATGTTAGATTCGCTTAGTGCTTTAGCACTTAGTGACAGACTGTAGACAAATCAATAAATATCGTGCTCTTCACGGCTCTCCCTCCGCCCTTCGGGCACCTCCCTCTAGGAGGGAGGCACTCGGATTGCGACTTTTGAGCCAAAAAATTTCAATATTTCCTCAAACCAAGCCCCCC